>DASUEW010000821.1:0-3733 GCA_036274875.1 Ilumatobacteraceae bacterium | reverse complement strand
GCCGACGGCCGGTGGAAGAAGACGACTCGGACGGACACCGATGCTCTACACACCACAACTCGAAGCGGCGATCTGGTCGATCACCGACGGCCGCAGCTCGGACGACGATCTCGCGCTCTTCCATGCCGACGAGCGAGCGTCGCTCGTCGTCCTCGACCGGTTGATCATCGATGCCGAGGAGGATCTCGCCTCCGTGCGAACGCTCACCGGTGACGAGCGCGAACTGGTCATCGCCGATCTCAGTGACACCCTCGCCAGCCTCCGCGCGACGGCCGCCATCTTGCGTCCACCCGTCGCCGCGCCGGAAGCCGACTCCGCCGGCGACCCGGACATCGACGAGGAGGATCTCGAGCCCGGTGAGGTGGAGCTCCAGGCCTCGTGGGCCGACGGTCAGGTGGTCGTCTGGGCGGCGGGACGGGGCACGGCGCCGGAGTCGAACGCCGAGCTGTCCGCGCGCCTGGAAGCGATCGGCGGGCCACCGCTGGGCTGGCAGACCTATCCCAGCGTCGCCCTGCCCGGTGGCATGCGCGCCGACGCCCTGGCGATTCCGGTGAAGGATGCGCTCGGTTGGCTCGTCGCGCTCGGTGGAGGCCACGGCCAGGCCGGCGTCGGCGCGAGCGTGCTCTGGCTCGGGCACGTCGCGCTCGAAGGAGTCCGGCTGGCGGCCAGTGGGTCGATCGTGCCGAGCCTCCGCGTTCCCCAACGCCCTCAGGGCCGACTCGTGGAGGCCTCGGTGCGATGGAGGCCGGCGCTCGTGGACAGCCCAGAGATCGTGGCGCTTGCCGCAGCGATGCCGGCGACGGTTGCGGCGATCCGCTGCGGCGACGGCCGGGCGACGACGACCGCGGTGATCACCGCCGTCGTCGAAGCGATCGTCAACGAGAGCATCGAACGCATGGAGCTGCCGGCCGAACCGCCGACCGCCAACACGGCGGCCGATCTCGTCGACGCGTTGATCGCCCGCATGGATGGTGCTCCGTTCCAGGCGCCGGCCGTGCTCGCGGCGAACGTGTCGAGGACGCTCGACCACTGGACGCGTACCGTCACGTCGGCGTCACGTCCGAGGCTCGTCGTGCAGCTCGACGCGCCGGGTCCGGCCGGCGTGTGGCTCGTGTCGGTCACAGCACCGACGACCAAGAGCGAGCATGGCAAGGGCGAGCTGGGCAAGGGCGAGCTCGTGCCGATCGACGCCGCGCTCCGAGCCGAGCGCGGCGGCCGACATGTGGCGGCCGAGTGGGCGCGTCTCGATCGCCTCTTCCCCGCCCTCAACCGGGCGGGGGTGCGCCGCCGCGGGCAGGTGGCGCTGAGCCAGGACGAGGCGTGGGGGTTCATGACCGTCATCGGCCCGACCCTCGCGGCCGTCGGGTTCGACGTGCGGGTGCCGAAGCTGTCGCTCCGCAAGCCCACCCCGTCGCTCCGGCTGTTCGCGGAGACGTCCGGCGGCTCGGTCGTCGGGGCCCGCCAGCTCAGCAACGTCGCCTGGTCCGTTCTCTTCGACGACGTCGAGCTCACCGCGGCAGATGTGGCGCGACTGGCGCGGCAGGCCCGCCCGCTCGTGCAGTCGCGCGGCCGCTGGGTGGAAGTCGATCGAGTCGACCTCGAGCAGGCCGCGGCCGCGCTCGCCGAGCGTGAGGCGACCACGCAGCTCACGGGTGCCGAGATCCTGCGCCACAGCATCGGTCTCGACGGGTCCGGTCTGCGCGGCGGCGTGACGGTCGACGGCAACAGCTGGGCCAACGACATCCTCCAGCGGGCCAGCACGGCGTCGATGTCGCCGGTCACCAGTCCCGAGGGGTTCGTCGGTGAGCTCCGCACGTACCAGGCCGAAGCGTTGGCGTGGATCGGGTTCCTCGACGCGGCCGAGCTCGGTGGATGCCTGGCACTCGACATGGGCCTCGGAAAGACCCCGACCGTGCTCGCCCAGCTGGCGCGCATGGCGGGGGAGCACACGGCGCTGGTGATCGCCCCGGCGGCGGTCGTCGGCAACTGGGCGGCGGAGGCGGCGCGCTTCGTGCCCGGGTTGCGCGTCGTCGTCCACCACGGCGCGTCGCGGTCATCGGCTGCCCAACTGGAGTCGGAGATCGCCGGTGCGGACGTCGTGATCACCACCTATGCCACGGCGGTTCGCGACGTCGAGGCGCTCGCCGCGGTCACCTGGGGGCGGATCGTGCTCGACGAGGCACAGGCCATCAAGAACCCGGCGAGCGAGACGAACCAGCAGCTCCGACGCATCCCGGCTCGGACCCGCATCGCACTCACCGGCACGCCGATCGAGAACGGGCTCGGCGACCTGTGGGCCATCCTCGACTTCACGAACCCCGGCCTCGTGGGCTCGCGGCCGGCGTTCATCGCCCAGATGTCCGGCGACGGCGAAGCGGCGCTGCGGGCGCTGAACGGGCTGTTGTTGTTCCGTCGCACGAAGAGCGAGCCGGAGGTCGCAGCGGAGCTTCCGGACAAGATCGACGAGCTCGATCACTGCACGATGACGGCCGAGCAGATCGGGCTCTACCAGGCGGTGCTCGACGACCTCGTCACGAACGTCGCCGATCCCGACTCGATCGGCGAACGGAAGCAGGGCGCGATCCTCGCCGCCATCACCGCTCTCAAGCAGATCTGCAATCACCCGGCGGCGTACCGAGACGACGGGCAGCCACTCGCGGGCCGCTCCGGGAAGTTGTCGCGTCTCGAGGAGATCGTCGAGTCCGTGTTCGCCGCCGGCGAGCGGATCCTCGTGTTCACCCACTTCGCATCGTGGGGACGGCGCCTGGCCGACCATCTCACCGCCGTGACCGGGCTCCCGATCGCCTGCTACGACGGAAGCCTGGCCAGAGGAGCGCGCGACCGCCTCGTCACGCAGTTCCAGACGGGCGAGGGTCCGGGGGCATTGGTGCTGTCGTTGAAGGCGGGCGGTACCGGCTTGAACCTCACGGCCGCCAACCACGTCGTGCTGTACGACCGCTGGTGGAACCCGGCCGTCGAGGACCAGGCCCGCGACCGCGCGTGGCGGATCGGGCAGCAACGCACGGTGATCTCGCACCGGTTGGTGTGCCCCGGCACCGTCGACGAACGGGTCGAGGAGGTGGTGGCCGGCAAGCGCCACATCGCCCAGCTCGTGCTCCCGCGCTCCAGCTCGATCGCCGATCTGAACACCGACCAACTGCGCCTGGCGCTCGGGCTGCGTCCCGAGGAGCTGTTGGCCGAGGACGACTGATGAACCAACCCAAACGAAAGCGGTCCAACCAGCGCCGCCCGCAACATGCGAGGCGACCCACGAGGGTCGACGTCTGGCGAACCCCGGACCCATTGCCCGACGTCGAGCCGATCGCGGTCCCGCACGAGGTGGGCGCGCTCGTCCGATCGCTCGGAGATCCACCGACGATCGGCGGCAGTGCCGCCCACGGCCACTACTTCAACGCCGTCATCGAACGCGCGGCCGCGATCGCCGTCGCGCTCGCGCTCAGCGCCGACCTCCTCGCGCACCCGCTCGAGGACTGACCGCTGACAGCGCGTCCGGACGGCCGGATACCAGTCCGGCTCTACGGTTCTGGGTGGCTGATCCTCGCGGCAGTCGAAAGGATCAGCAGCCCAGATGTCTCGGGGCCATGAGATCTGACATCGTGTCGACCCTAATCAGACGTGATCACGCCCTGCCGTTCGTCTCCGTGCTCGCTTGGGCGTTCGTTCGTTCGAACGAGTCGAACAGCGCGTTCGCGCCCGGACCCCACTGTTCGTG
>DASUEW010000820.1:0-11315 GCA_036274875.1 Ilumatobacteraceae bacterium | reverse complement strand
TTCTGGGCGGTGAGGGGTGAGTGTGGTCATGCCCTCGACCGTACGGATCGCCAGGACAGCGGCCGGTTCGCCACTGGTGATCGCCGGGTGAGGATCTCCCCTGTCGCCGCGGCTGGTTGAAGAGGACGTTGCGGCCGTAGCGTTGCCCGCCATGGCCGCGACCATCCTGGTGGTCGAAGACGACGAGCTGATCTCGTCGAGCCTTGCCCGGGCGTTGTCGTCGCAGGGCTACGAGGTCGAGATCGCCGCCACCGTCGCGGCCGCGCTCGAACACGTGTCGCGCGGGCTGTTCGACCTGGTCCTCCTCGACCTCGGCCTGCCCGACGGCGACGGCACCGAAGTCTGCGCGGTCGTCGTGCGCGACCATCCCACCGTGCCGGTGGTCGTGCTCACCGCCCGCCGGGACGAGATCGACGTCGTGCTCGGGCTGGAGGCCGGAGCCGTCGACTACGTCGTGAAGCCGTTCCGGCTGGCGGAGTTGCTCGCCCGCATCGCCACCCACCTCCGCTACGCGGCACACGTCGACACCCAGCGCTCGGATGCGCCGGCCCGAAGCGTGGTGGGCGATCTCGTCGTCGACCGCGGATCGCGGCGGGTGATGATCGGCGAGGCCGAGGTCGCGCTCCGTCCACGTGAGTTCGACCTTCTCGCCCGCCTGGCCCAGGACGCCGGGCAGGTCGTCACTCGCGAGCAGTTGATCGACGACGTGTGGGACGAGAACTGGTGGGGATCGACGAAGACCGTCGATGTCCACGTCAACGCCCTGCGGCGCAAGCTCGGCGAGAAGGCCGGCGAGCCGAGCCGCATCGTCACGCTGCGCAATGTCGGCTACCGGTTGGAGCCGGGCCCGGTGGATCAGCGGTGAGACGCCGCATCCTCGCGACCATCGTGATCGTCACCGCGATCGCGGTCACGGCGGTGTTCATCCCAGCGGCGCTCGCGATCCGCAGCCGCATCCAGCGCGGTGACCTCCTCGAGCTCCAGCGCGAGGCCGCGATGGTCGCCAACGACGTCGCCCCGACCGGACCCATCGACGTCGAGGCGCTCGCCGGGCGGATCGACAGCGGCCACGACCTGGCGCTGTACGACCAGCGCGGCCAGTTGGTGGCGGGTGAGGGGCCGGCGCTCGCCGACCGGCCGGTGGTGCTCGCCTTCGAGGGTGCGTTCGCCGAGGGCTACGTCGGCGACGAGCTCGTCGCCGCCGTTCCGGTGCGCGCCGACCCGTTCGGGGTCGAGCTCGCCGTTCGCATCGGCGAACCCCGCAGCGAGAGCCGCGCCCGTGTCGTCAGTGCGCTCGTCCGGCTGGCAGCGGTCGCGCTGGCCATCGTCGCCGCCGCGGCGATCGCGGGGTGGCTCCTGGCGCGACAGCTCAGCCGACCGATCGAGCAGCTGCAGCGCGTGGCGGGCGCGCTCGGCGAGGGTCGACTCGACGGCCCAGCTCCGTTGACCGGCATCTCGGAGTTCGACGGGCTCGCCGTGGCCCTCGACGACTCGCGGGCGAGGATCTCGGAGTTGCTGGCGCGCGAACGGGCGTTCTCGTCGCACGTCTCGCACCAGCTGCGCACGCCGGTGGCCGCGATGCGGGTGGCGATCGAGACCGAGCTGACCGCGCCACGCCCCGATGCCTCGGCCGTGCTGCACGAGAGCATCGGCGCCCTCGACCGACTCGAGTCGACGATCACCAGCCTGCTCGAACTGGCGCGACACGATGTCGGCACGGCGGTCGCGGTCGACCTCCTCGCCAGCGCGCGCGCCGGCGGTGAGCGCTGGGCGCCGGTGCTCGCCCGGACGAATCGGACGCTGATCGTGAGCGGGTCGACGGCCGGCGCGCTGGTCGTGCCGGCGGCCGTCGACCACATCGTCGACGTGCTCGTCGACAACGCGCTCCAACACGGACGCGGCACGGTCGAGATCGCTGTCGCACGTGGCGACACGCGAACGCGCCTCGAGGTCCACGACGAGGGCGCCATCGCCGAGGACGCCGACCCGTTCTCGGAGCGGCGCACCGACTCCGGCCACGGCATCGGACTCCGGCTGGCGCGCACGATCGCCGAGTCCGAGGGCGGCGAGCTGATGCTCAGCTGCCGGGCCCCGACGACGTTCACGCTCACGTTCCCGGCGATCCACGTCGAACCGACTTCATCGCTCGACTCGCCCGGCCCTTCATCGGGCCCATCATCGAGCAACGACGAGTAGCACGAGGCCGGCGACCACCACGCCCGCCGCGATCAGGCGCCGATGGGCGCTGCCCTCGTCGAGGTACCTCCAGCCGATGAACGCCGCGACGAGCACGCTCGACTCCCGCAGGGCGGCGACGTAGCCGACCGGGGCGCGGCGGACGGCGAGCATCACCATCCCGTAGGTGACAACGCTCACCGCTCCGGTCAGGAGGAACATCCGCCAACTTCCTGGCAACGAGCGGCGCAGCGACGGTCCGCGACCGACGGCCAACCCGTAGACGCTCACCATCAGCGCGCACGACACGAACACGGCGAACACGTACGTGTTGCCGCCGACGTCGCGGGACGCATGGCTGTCGACCGTCGTGTAGATGCCGATCATCGCCGCCACGACGAGCGCCGTCATCACCTGCGACGCCTGGGCGCCGATCGACAAGAGGACCATGCCGGCAGAGACGGTGACGATGGCGACGACACCGAGCAGGCTGAGCTCGTCGTCGAGCAGCACGATGCCTCCGATGCCGGCGAGCAGCGCGCCGCCGCCGCGGGCCACCGGGTAGGCGAGCGAGAAGTCGCCCCGGTCGTAGGCGCTGGCCAGGGCGACGATGTACGGGACGTGCACGGCGCCCGTGATCGCCGCCCAGCCCCATGCCTCGACCGGCAGGTCGCGGGTGACCGCGATCGCGACCGCCCCGATGATCCCGCCGACCGCGAACTGACCCCACAGTGCCGCGAAGCGGTCGGCGCTGCGCTTGGCGACGAGGTTCCATCCGGCGTGCATGCCGGCGGAGGCGAGCGCGAGGACGGTCGCGACGAGCATCGACGGCGGCGGTTCAGGCGCCCCAGCCGGCCGGCATCGGCGGCCAGCGGCCGATCCCGCCATCCTCGTTCAGCATGTCGGCGAGGAGCCGATCGGCGTGGCGCGACCGCCACGTCAGCATCGCCTGCGCGAGCGGCAGCACTCTCGACGGATCGTCGACCGCGGTCCGCCACGTCGGATCGAGTGCGAGGTCGAAGCACAGCCACGTGCCATCGCCGAACTGCACGTACGCCGACTCGGTGTCGCGACGCACCGCGAGGTGACAGAGCTCGAGCCGGCGATCCCACGGCCACTCGTGTGGCATCGTCCCGATCAGCTGGTCGCGCCAGTCGAACTCCCAGTGGGCGGCGTCGCGCCAGCGGGGCGGATGTTCGTTGCGAAGGAACGGCGTCAGGGGCAAGCCGTCGCACTGTGCCGGCACCGGCACCCCGATCGCGTCGCACACGGTCGGCATCACATCGACGTTCTCGGTGAACGCGTCGATCACACTGCCGTGGGCGTCGACCTGGTGCGGGTGCCGGACGATTCCGACGACGTGGTAGCTCTGCTCCCAGTAGCCGAGCTTCTCTCGCAGGCCGTGGTCGCCGAGCATCTCGCCGTGATCGGACGTGACGATCACCATCGTGTCGTCCCAGGTTCCGAGCTCGCGGAGCGTCTCCAGGACCCGGCCCAACTGGTCGTCGACCTCACTGATCATCCCGTAGTACTGCGCTCGCATGTGGCGCAGCCCGGCTTCGTCGCCGGGCGCGGCAGTCCGGGGGTCGGCCAGCACCATGTCGTGCATGCGGTGGCGCTGCTCGGCGGGTGCGATCGGCAGCGTCATGTCGGCTGGGTCGTACTCGGCCGACCAATGCCCGGCCGCCGAGTACGGGGGGTGCGGGCGGAGGTAGCTGAGGTGCACGAACCACGGCGCTTCGTGGCGGCGCATCCACTCGATCGCGTGATCGGTGAGGAACGCGGAGACACTGTGCTCGGCCGGGCGGTCGGACTCGGTCGCCAACAGACGCATCGGGCCTGGTGACGTGTCGTGGCCGAGAGTCGCGAGCCACTCGACCCACGGCCCATGATCGTCAGGGATGTCGAGCACGGCGTCGAAGCCGGGCAGGATGCCGTTGTACGTCGACAACCGCGGGTCGTCGGGCCCGTCGGTGAGCCGCGGATCGAGTGCCTGGTCGGTGTAGCCGAACAGCACTGGGTCGTAGCCTGCCCGCCTGGCCGCCAGCGCGATCGTGTCGAACCGGGCGTCGAGTGGCGTGCCGTTGGCGACGACTCGGTGGTTCATCTGGTACATGCCCGTGTACAGGCTCGCCCGGCCAGGGCCACACGGGGCTGCTTGGCTGTAGTGACGCGAGAGGCGAACGCCGGCGGCCGCGAGGGCGTCGAGGTTGGGTGTGCGCACGAGCGGGTGGCCGGCAGCCGACAGGCAGTCGCCACGGAACTGGTCGAGCGTGACGAGGAGGACGTTGAGCGTCATCGCACGTGGGCGAGCGCGGTGTGCAGGAACCCGATCGTCGGCATCGGCGTCACGCTACGCCGCGGGCACCGCTCAGGAACCGACCGCGAACCTGCGGATCGCGGCGACGACGTCGGCACCCGCCTGGTGGTGCGGCGCATGACCGGCGCCAGCGATGACGAGCCGCTCGAAGGGCCCGGCGACGCCGCGTTCGATCGCGTCGACCTGCGCCAGCGTGCCGTACTGGTCGCGATCGCCCTGGACGACGAGCACGGGTGCGCTGATCGCCGGCAGGTAGGTCTCGATGTTCCACGCTCGGAACTCGGGCGCCAGCCAGATGTCGTTCCACCCGCGAAACGTGGCATCGACGTCGTCGTGATGGCGGTCGAGGCGCTCCCGCAGATCACCGTCGTCGTACGCGACGCGAGCCGCCTCGATGCCCTCGAGGCCGACCTCCTCGACGAACACGTGCGGCGCGATGAGCACGAGACCCGCCACCGGGTGGCCGCTGCCGGCGTGGATGATCGCGATCGACGCACCGTCGCTGTGACCGACGAGCAGGGGGTGCTCGATGCCGAGCTCGGCGAGCAACGCTGGGAGCACGATCAGCGCCTCGTCGTGCATGTACGTCACGGCCCGCGGTCCGGTGGCGACCGCCGACCGGCCGTAGCCGTGCCGCGAGTACGCGATCGTCGTCACGTCGCCGAGCGCGGCCCGCACCTCGTCGACGAAGTCACGCCACAGTGCGAGCGAACCGAGCCCTTCGTGCAGGAACACAACGGGCGGGCCGCCGTCGCGTCGTCCCTCGTGGACGCGGACGTGCACCCGACCGCCACCAGCCTCGACGAACGAATCGGTCACGCCCGTCGCTCACTGGGCGAGTTGACGGCGCAGCTGGTACCGCTGGACCTTGCCAGTGGCGGTCTTGGGGAGCACGTCGGTGGCGACGATCCGGCGAGGACGCTTGAACGCCGCCATCCGCTCCCGGCAGTGCGCCTCGAGCGCGGGCGCGTCGATCGTCCGGCCGGCCCGCGGCACGACGAAGGCGACCACCGTCTCCAGCCCATCGTCGTCACGGTCTCCGACCACCGCCACCTCGAGCACGTCGGGATGCTCGATCAGCACGCTCTCGACCTCGGCTGGCGACACCCAGATGCCACCGGCCTTGATCATGTCGCTGTTGCGCCCGAGGAACGTGTAGTAGCCGTCGGCCGACCGTGTGTAGACGTCGCCGGTGCGGAGCCAGCCGTGGTTGAACGCCTCGGCCGTGGCCTCGGGTCGTTGCCAGTATCCGGTCGCGATCGAGGCACCTCTCACATGCAGGTAGCCGGGCGTCTCGGGGTCGACAATCTCCCCACCACGATCGTCGAGCAGCTCGACGTCGTATCCCTCGACGGGCGTGCCGCTCGTGCCGGGACGTTCGTGGCCGGCGCGGTTCGACAAGAAGATGTGCAGCGCCTCGGTGGTGCCGATGCCGTCGAGCACCGGCCGTCCGGTGCGCTCGGCGAAGCGCCGTTGGAGGTCGGCCGGTAGGGCCTCCCCCGCCGTCACCGTCAACCGGACCGAGGCAAACGCCTCCGAAGGCGCGTCGGTGTCGAGCAGCGCGGCGACGAAGCCGGGCGCGGCGAAGAACAATGTCGGCCGCTCGTTGCGCAACAGCTCGAGCACGCCGGCCGGCGTCGGCGGATCGGGGTTCAGGATCGCGGTCGCTCCGATCGCGAGCGGGAACGTCAGCGAGTTGCCGAGCCCGTAGGCGAAGAACAACTTGGCGACCGAGAGCGTCCGGTCGTCGGGGGCGATGTCGAGCACCGACCGGGCGAAGGTGTTCGCCGTGTGTTCGGGGTTGCCGTGGCGGTGCATCACGCCCTTCGGCAGGCCGGTCGTGCCCGACGAATACAGCCAGAAGCCGTTGCTGCCGCGGGTGGTGGCGGCGATCGGCGCCTCGGATGTATCGGCGAATCCGGACCAGGCGTGCGTGTCGACGCCACTGATCGGCTCGACCGCGTTCGTGGAGGAGGGGTCGTCGATCACGATGACGTGGGCGATCGTCGACGCGACGCCGGCGATCGGAGCGGCGTGCGCGACATCGGGGCCCGAGACGACGAGCGCGGTGGCGCCGGCATCGGCCGCGATCGCACCGAGGTCGGCGCTGAGCAGCATCGTCGACAACGGCACCGGCACCGCGCCCGAGCGCATCGCGCCGAGGAACCAGGCCGGAAAGGCCGGCTCGTCACGCACGACCATCGCGACCCGGTCGCCCTCACCGATGCCGAGCCCGGCGAGCGCGTGCTGGGCACGCCAGATCTCGGTGAGCAACCCTGCGTAGGTCAACGACTCGCCGCGGCAACGGAATGCCACGCGGTCGCCACCGCCGGCGCGCACGTGCCGATCGACGAGCCACTCGGCGGCGTTGTACCGATCCCCCATCGCGTCAACTCTTACAGATAACCGTCACCATCCGGCCGCCGACCCCAATCCGTTCTGTCTGCTCCATTGGAAGCCACGGTCCGTTTGAAGCAGACAGTTCCGTGGTAGTGACACGAACACGGTTGCAGGCTGTCATCAGACACGGACGTATTCGAAGTCGACGGGCTGCTGGTGGATGCCAGTCGACGGCGGCGCGACCCAGCCGGCCATCTTCCCGGGCTCGCGCACCGCCGTCATCAGCGACTCGACGTGAGCCTTGTCGTCGTCGGTCGGGAGAAAGCCGTGAACCCCCGCCGTCCAGTCCGCCTCGGTGAGGAGGCGGCCGTCGGGGCTCACCCGCCGACCGGCGAACGTGCCGACTGCTCGGCTGAAACCGACGTGCGGCAGACGGAGCTCGGCACCGACGTCGGACAGTGTGCGGTTCCAGCGGTCGACGCCCTTGCGGCAGTCGACGATGTAGTCGTCGCGGAGCGTCTCGTTGAGCGCTGCCAACTCGGTGACCTCGCGTTCGCCGATCCCGCCGTCGGTCGCCTCTGGCACGGTCCGCGTCGCATCGCGGAGCTGGTGGTCGTCGTCGCGCGACTCCTCGCGGAAGCGGCCCTTCAGGCCAGCCGCGTAGTAGTTCGCGGCGTTCGTCGACGTCTCGGCGCCGAACAGGTCGAGCGAGACACTGAAGTGGAAGTTCATGTAGCGCTGGAGCATGTCGACCGGCACGCCGCCGAAGCGGGCGACGTCGTCGGTGTCGTGCTCCTTCATCAGCTCCACCGTGCGTTGGACGACGCGGCCGATGCCCGTCGCGCCGACGAACATGTGGTGCGCCTCCTCCTTCAACATGAAGTCGCACGTGCGCGACAGCGGGTCGAAGCCGCTCTCGCGCAACGACGCCAGCTGGTACTTGCCGTCGCGGTCGGTGAAGTAGGTGAAGAAGAAGAACGACAGCCAGTCGGGCGTCGGCTCGTTGAACGCGCCGAGGATGCGTGGGTTGTCGAGGTCGCCCGAGTGGCGCTCGAGCATCTCATCGGCCTCGTCGCGGCCGTCGCGGCCGAAGTAGCGGTGCAGGAGGTACACCATCGCCCACAGGTGGCGGCCCTCCTCGACGTTGACCTGGAACAGGTTGCGCAGGTCGTACAGACTCGGCGCGGTCGTGCAGAGGTGACGCTGCTGCTCGACCGAAGCGGGCTCGGTGTCGCCTTGCACCACGACGAGGCGTCGCAGCTCCGAGCGGTACTCGCCGGGCACCTCCTGCCACACCGGCTCACCCCGATGGTCACCGAACGCGATGCGGCGGTCGGCCTCGGGTTCGGCGAGGAAGATCCCCCAGCGGTAGTCGGGCATCTTGACGTGGCCGAAGTTGGCCCACCCCTCCTGGCCGACCGAGATCGCGGTGCGCAAGTAGACGTCGTTGTCCTGGAACGCCACCGGGCCGAGCTGGCGCCACCAGTCGAGGAACTTGGGTTGCCACGACTCGAGCGCGCGCTGCAGGCGGCGATCGCCCGACAGGTCGACGTTGTTGGGGATCTTGGCGTCGATCTCGACGGCATGCATACGTGTTGGACCCTCCTGTCAGACCCGACGCGTCATATTCGTTGGTGGTCGTAGGTGGCTCGGGATCCAGTGCCGTAGCGACGGAGCGCTCCGTCGGGACCGACGGCGTTCGGTCGCTGGAAGATCCAGTTCTGCCACGCCGACAAGCGCGAGAAGATCTTGGATTCCATCGTCTCGGGCCCGACGAAGCGGTGGTTGGCCTCCATACCCGTCAGCGCGTCCGGCGAGAAGCTGTTGCGCTCCTCGAGCACGAGCCGGATCTCGTCGTGCCAGTCGATGTCGTCGGGCGTGAACGTCACGAGTCCGGACGCGGCCGCCTCGTCCGCGAGCAGCTCCTTGCCGACCGACGCGAGCGCGCCGTCGAGCCCGGCGGTGTCGCCGAAGAAGCGGGCCTGCAGGCGTGACAGGCCGTTCGACATCGGGTGCCGTCCTGTACTGGCGTCCGTGAGCAGCAACACGGCCGGCGGCAGATCGGGATGGTCGGGATCGTCGGCGGCGTCCCACGTCCCGGCGAGCATGTAGGTGCGATCGGCCGCCAGCGCCAGTTCGGCGAGCGACCCGGCGAAGCAGCTACCCGGCTCGACGAGGGCGATGATGCTGCGCGCCGACAGGTCGAGGCGCTTCAACGTCCGGGTCCAGTACAACGACACCTCGCGTACCAGCCAGTCGTCGGCCTCGACCGACAGCACCGACTCGGCCGCGAACACGGCGTCGATGTCGCCCTCGGTGCGCAGCACCCACGTGCCGACCTCGGTCTCGTTGAACCGCAAGTGGAGCATCGCGTCGTCGAGCTCGCGGGCGGTGGCGAGGATCCACGCGTCACTGCCGGCCAGCACGAGCTCGGCCGGCGTGGTCGGCTGCGGCGCCTTCGGCGCGTGGACGGTGATGTGGGCCGCGCCGAGCTCGCGGTCGATGAGCACGTCGACGTTGGGATACGAGATGGTGTCGCCGTCGATCGACCGCTCGAGCGGCGCGAGCACGATGCCGGTTGCGGCCGTGGGGCGATCCGATTCGGCGGCGCGGGCAGCGGCCCGCTGGGCGACCAACTCGGCGAACGCGCTGCGCGGCGCAATGGAGTCGACGAGCCTCCACTCGACCGCCTGGCGACCCTTGACTCCCTCGGCCCGGGTGGCGAAGACGTCGGCGAGATCGCGTCGCACATGGCGCTTGTCGACCACTCGGGTGAGGCCACCCGTGCCGGGCAACACCGCCAGCAGCGGCACTTCCGGCAGCGAGACGGTGCTCGACCGGTCGTCGACGAGCACGATCTCGTCACACGCCAGCGCCAACTCGTACCCGCCGCCGGCGGCGGTGCCGTTGACCGCCGCGATCCACACCTGTCCCGAGTGCGCGGAGGCATCTTCGATCGAGTTGCGGGTCTCGTTGGTGAACTTGCAGAAGTTGACCTTGTGGGCGTGCGTCGACCCCGCCAGCATCTGGATGTTGGCGCCCGAGCAGAACACCTGGCCGGATGGGATGCCCAGACCGCTGGTGACCGCCACCGCGTGCACCTCGGGATGCTCGAAGCGCAGGCGCTGCACCGCGTCGTAGAGCTCGATGTCGACGCCCAGGTCATACGAGTTGAGCTTGAGCTCGTAGTCGTCGCGCAGCCCAGCGGACGGATCGACCTGCATCGTGAGCGTGGCGATCGCGCCGTCGACGGCAACCCGCCAGTGGCGGTACGCGTCGGGGCTGGTCCGGAAGTCGATCATCTCAGACATTTCAGGCGACATTCTACAACTCAGCTAGAATACGTCAATGAGTTGTAGAGCGTCATCCGACGTCGGGACGTCAGCGCTCAACGGGACGTGATGGCATCGCGACCGCCGGCCCGCGCCACCACCAGCGCCAAGGCGCTGCTGCTGACGATCCTCGGTGAGTTCGTCCTGCCGCGCGCCGGCCGGGCGTGGACGCAATCGCTCGTCGACGGACTCGCGGTCCTCGGTGTCGGAGAACGCAACGCCCGTCAGGCGATCGCCCGTACGGCTGACCACGGCTTCATCGAGAGCGAACGCGTCGGACGCCGGGCGAGGTGGCGCCTGACGGTGCACGGACGTGAGCTGCTGACGGCAGGGACGGAACGGATCTACGGGTTCGGCAGCGACGGAGCCGAGTGGGACGACCGGTGGCTGGTCGTGGTGTGCGCGGTGCCGGAGGACCAACGAGCCAAGCGTCACCACCTCCGCAGCCGGTTGGCGTTCGCCGGCTTCGGTTTCCTCACACCAACGATCGCGATCAGCCCCCACACCGATCGGGAACAGCTCGCCAACGCCGTGCTGCGCGACCTCGATCTGGCCGGCGCCGGCGTCGTGTTCCGTGCCGAGGCCGGCAGTCTGACCCCGGCGCGCGATCTGCTCAGCCGGGCGTGGGATCTCGATGGTCTCGCCGCCGAGTACGACGCGTTCGTCGTCGCGTTCGGCGAGCGGCGACCATCGACCGACCACGACCGCTTCGCGGCGCTCGTCGAACTGGTCCACGGGTGGCGCCGGTTCCCGTTCGTCGACCCCGAGATCCCCGAACGACTGCTCCCCGACCACTGGCCCGGCCGGCCCGCGAAGCGCACGTTCGACGAGCGACACGAACAGTGGGGTCCGGGCGCGAACGCGCTGTTCGACTCGTTCGAACGAACGAACGCCCACGCGAGCACGGAGACGAACGGCAGCGCGTGATCACTTCTGATTAGGGTCGACACGATGTCAGACCCCATGGCCCGAGACATCTGGGCTGCAGATCCTTTCGACTGCCGCGAGGAACAGCCGCCCAGAACCGTCGAGCCGAACTGGCCCCGGCCGTGCGGACGCGCTGTCAGCGGTCAGTCCTCGAGCGGGTGTGCGAGGAGGTCGGCGCTGAGCGCGAGCGCGACGGCGATCGCGGCCGCGCGTTCGATGAC
>DASUEW010000819.1:0-2770 GCA_036274875.1 Ilumatobacteraceae bacterium | reverse complement strand
GTTCAAGGAGGCCGGTCCGTGGGGCGATCAGCGCGCCGTGTTCTCGCTGCACCCCGAACCGATCACCGTCGTTGCGCGCAAGGACGCGAACATCAAGTCGTTTGCCGATTTCAAGGGCAAGCGCTTCAACGTCGGCAATCCCGGCTCGGGCACCCGCGCGACCATGGAGGAACTGCTCGCCGCGATGGGCTGGAAGCTCTCCGACTTCTCGCTCGCCTCCGAACTCAAGGCCGACGAGCACGGCCCGGCCCTGTGCGACGGCAAAATCGACGGCTTCGCGTACGGCGTGGGCCACCCGGCGGCGAACATCCAGGACCCGACGACGTCCTGCGGCGCGAAGCTCGTGTCGCTGACCGGTCCGGCGATCGACAAGCTGATCGCCGCGCAGCCGTTCTACGCCAAAGCGACGATCCCCGGCGGCATGTATCCGAACAACCCGGACGCCACGCAGACCTTCGGCGTTTTGGCCACGGTGATCTCGTCGTCGAAGGTGCCGGCCGAGTCGGTCTACCAGGTCGTCAAGGCGGTCTTCGACAACTTCGAAGAGTTCAAGAAGCTGCACCCGGCGCTCGCCCACCTCAAGCCCGAGAACATGATCAAGGACGGCCTGTCGGCGCCGCTGCACGACGGCGCCGCTCGCTACTACAAGGAGAAGGGCTGGATCAAGTGATTTCCCGCGGGTCGCGCGAGGCGGCCCCTTAGCCGATGCAATCCGGGGCGAAGGCGACTTCGCCCCATTTGCTTTCTGCACCAAGCAAGCGGAAGGAATTCCGTGGCCACGGACATCGAGAAAGCCCCTGAAGCGCTGCAGGAACTGGTCGCAAAGGCCGACACCGGCGCGCGCAAGCCCAAAGGCCCGATCGGCAAGGTCATCTTCGGAGTCGCGCTGACCTGGGCCGTGTTCCAGTTCTGGTACGCGTCGCCACTGCCGTTCGCGCTCGGCTTCGGCATCCTCAACGACACCGAGGCGCGCTCGGTGCACCTCGCGTTCGCGCTGTTTCTGGCGTTCACCGCGTGGCCCGCGTTCAAGGCGTCGCCGCGCGATCGCGTGCCATTGCAGGACTGGATCCTCGCGTTCGCGGGCGCGTTCGCGTCCGCCTACATCATCATCTTCTACAGCGAGCTCGCGACGCGCCCCGGCAACCCGACCACGCTGGACATCGCGGTCGCGGCGACGGGTCTGCTGCTGCTGCTCGAGGCGACGCGACGCGCCGTCGGCTGGCCGATGGCCGCGCTCGCCGCCCTGTTCATCGCCTACAGCATGGGTGGGCCGTGGCTGCCCGAGTTGCTCTCGCACAAGGGCGCGTCGCTCAACCGGCTGATGTCGCACATGTGGCTCACCACCGAGGGCGTGTTCGGCATCGCGCTCGGAGTCTCTACCGGAACCATCTTCGTCTACGTGCTGTTCGGCACGCTGCTCGACCGTGCCGGCGGGGGCAACTACATGATGCAGGTGTCGTTCGCGGCACTCGGCCACATGCGGGGCGGCCCGGCCAAGGTCGCGGTGGTGTCGTCGGCGTTGAACGGCGTCATCTCCGGCTCGTCGGTGTCGAACGTCGTCTCGGGCGGCATCTTCACCATCCCGCTGATGAAGAAGTCCGGCTACGGCGGCATCAAGGCCGGCGCGATCGAGACGATGTCGTCGGTCAACGGCCAGCTCATGCCGCCGGTGATGGGTGCCGCCGCCTTCCTGATGGTCGAGTACGTCGGCATCCCCTATTCGGAGATCGTCAAGAACGCGATCCTGCCGGCGACGCTGTCCTACATCGGCCTCTTCTACATCGTCCACCTCGAGGCGCTGAAGCTCGGCATGCAGCCGATCCTGCAGCGGTCGACGCGCCCGTGGAAGTACAGCCTGCTCCGCCTCGGCCTCGGCATCTCGGGGACGTTCATCGTGATGTGGGCAATCTACTGGATCCTCGAGCTCGCCAAGCGCTTCCTCGGCGACGGTGCGCAGTGGGTCATCAGCCTGTTCGTCGTCGGCCTGTACCTGTTCTCGACGTGGATGGCGGCGAAGAGCCCCGACCTGCCCTCGGACATCGACATCGACCACCCGAAGGCGCTCGACACCTGGCCGACGGTCAAGGCCGGGCTGCACTACCTGTTGCCGATCGGCATGCTGATCTGGTGCCTGATGATCGAGGAGCTCTCGCCGTCGCTGTCGGCGTTCTGGGCGGTCGTCGTGCTCTGCCTGCTGATGGTCACCCAGCGCCCGCTGTTCGACCTCGTGCGCGGCACGCGCACGCCCGGTGCGTGGACCCAGGGCTTCCACGACGTCCTGCACGGCTTCGTCGACGGCTCGCGCAACATGATCGGCATCGGCGTCGCGACGGCGACCGCGGGCGTCGTGGTGGGCGCGATCACGCTGACCGGGCTCGGCCTGCGCATGACCGAGTTCGTCGAGTTCGTCTCGCAAGGCAACGTGATCGTGATGCTGCTGTTCATCGCGTTCGTCTGCCTCGTGCTGGGCCTCGGCGTACCGACCACCGCGAACTACGTGCTGGTGGCCACGCTGATGGCCCCGGTGGTGGTCGAGCTGGGCGCGCAGGCGGGGCTCGTGATCCCGCTGATCGCCGTGCACCTGTTCGTCTTCTACTACGGGATCATGGGCGACATCACGCCGCCGGTGGGGCTCGCGACGTTCGCCGCCGCGATCTCCGGCGAGGACGCGATCAAGACCGGCGTGCAGGGCTCGGTCTACGCGCTGCGCACCGTCATCCTGCCGTTCATCTGGATCTTCAACCCCACGCTGCTCCTCATCGACGTCACG
>DASUEW010000818.1:0-5245 GCA_036274875.1 Ilumatobacteraceae bacterium | reverse complement strand
AACGTCCCGAGCGCGCGCAGCACGACTCGACCGTCCTGGCTCAACGTCGCGTTCGCCGTTGCCAGCCGCCTGCCGTCGCGGATCACGTCGACGTCGACGGTGCACGGCCCGCTCGGTGCGGGGGCGAGGAAGTGGGCGGTCACCGTGAGCGGCGGGCGACCGACGCGGTGGGCCATCGCCCGCCCGCAGATGGCCATGAGGAACCCGCCGTTGGCGTTGCCGCCGATGTCCCAGCCGTGCGTGACCGTGGCCGCGTACGCTCCGTCGCCGAGATCGCGCACCGCCGTCGCCCGATCGAACTCGCCGTCCATTCCGTAAGAGTACGAAGGCGACCACTACCGAATCAGCAACGGTCACCCGGCTCGGTAGCGTGCCCCGCGTGAGTCGGTTCTACGTCACGACCCCGATCTACTACGTGAACGCCGAGCCCCACCTCGGCCACGCGTACACGACGATCATCGGCGACGCGCTGACGCGCTGGCACCGGTTGCTCGGCGACGACGTCAAGTTCCTCACCGGCACCGACGAGCATGGGCTCAAGATCCAGCAGGCGGCCGAGGCGGCCGGCACGTCCCCCAAGGAGTTCGCCGACGGCATCGCCCCCAAGTTCGTCGAGGCATGGCGCCGCCTCGGCATCGCCAACGACGACTTCATCCGCACCACCGAACCACGGCACAAGCGCGCCGTGCTCGAGCTCCTGCAACGCTGCTACGACGCGGGCGACATCGAGCTCGACCTGTACAGCGGCAAGTACTGCGTGTCGTGCGAGGAGTACTACACGGACGGCGAGCTGATCGACGGCGAGCTGTGTCCGATCCACAAGCGACCGGTCGACCACTTCGAGGAGGAGAACTACTTCTTCCGTCTGTCGCGGTTCCAGGACCGCCTCGTCGAGTGGTACTCGTCGCACCCCGGTGCGATCGTGCCGGAGTTCCGTGGCAACGAGGCGCTCGGCCTCATCCGCGGTGGGCTGCGCGACTTCTCGGTGAGCCGCACCAGCCTGAAGTGGGGCATCCCCCTGCCGTGGGACCAGAGCCATGTGGCCTATGTGTGGTTCGACGCCCTCACGAACTACTTGGCCGCGGTCGGGTTCGGCGACGACACCGTCGACTACACCGAGTGGTGGCCGGTCGACTACCACCTGATCGGCAAGGACATCATCCGCCACCACTGCGTGTACTGGCCGGCGATGCTGATGTCGGGTGGCGTCGAGTTGCCCAAGGGATGGGCGGTCGGCGGCTTCCTCCTGACCGACGGCGAGAAGATGAGCAAGACCACGGGCAACGTGATGAGCCCACTCGACCTCATCGACACCGTCGGCGTCGACGGGTTCCGCTACTACGTCCTCGCCGAGACGCCGTACGGCCAGGACGGCGACTTCACCGTCGACGGGCTGATCGGGCGATACAACTCCGATCTCGCCAACAACTTGGGCAACCTCGTGTCGCGGGTCGCGACCGTCGTCGACAAGAAGTGCGGCGGGGTCGGTCCCGCACCGAACCCCGCGAGCCCGCTGGCCGAGGCCGCCAACGCGGCGTTCGCCAGTACACACGCGGCGTGGGACGTCGTCGCGCCGAGCCGCGCCCTCGAGGCGACCTGGCAGCTCATCCACGCCACCAACGCTCACTTGGAGACGAACGAACCGTGGCGGGCCGACCCCGGCCCGGCGGTCGACGCCGTGTTGGGCGACGCCCTCGAGGCGCTGCGCATCGTGTCGATCCTGGCGTTCCCGGCGATCCCGGCGACGGCGCAACTGGTCTGGGAGCGGATCGGGTTCGAGAGCGACGTCGGGGGCCAGCGGCTGCCGGCGGCCTCGGCCTGGGGGCAGTACCCTGGCGGCCTGCCGGTGACCAAGGGCCAACCGCTCTTCCCGCGTATCGCTACATGACCTGGGTCGACTCCCACTGCCACGTCCACGACGCGAGGATCCCCGACGGGACCGCAGGGGCAGTGGCGAGCGCGCTCGAAGCGGGCGTGACGACGATGATCACGGTCGGCTGCGACCGGGCGACGTCCGAGGCGGCGATCGCCGCCGCGGCGGCTCACCCGGGCGTGTTCGCCACCGTCGGGCTCCACCCTCACGAAGCCGCCTCCGGCGTCGAGTCGGTCGCCGACCTGCTCGACACACCGGGCATCGTCGCCGTCGGCGAGGCCGGGCTCGACTACTACTACGACCACGCTCCGCGCGCAGCTCAGCGGGAGGCGTTCGCCGCCCAGATCCAACTCGCCCACGCCCACGGGCTACCGCTCGTGATCCACACGCGCGACGCGTGGACCGACACGTTCGACATCCTGGCCGCCGAGGGCGTCCCCACCCGCACGATCTTCCACTGCTTCACGGGCGGGCCCGACGAGGCCCGCCGCTGCCTCGATCTCGAGGCGTTCGTCAGCTTCTCGGGCATCGTGACGTTCAAGACCGCCACCGAGGTGCACGCCGCGGCAGCGATGTGCCCATTCGATCGACTGCTCGTCGAGACCGACAGCCCGTACCTGGCGCCGGTCCCCCACCGCGGTGCGACAAACCGCCCGGCATGGGTGACCCACGTCGGACGCTTCATCGCCGAGCTGCGCGGTGTGACCACGGAGAGTGTCGAGGCGTCGAGCGCCGCCGCGGCCGGTATTGCGTTCCCGTTGATCCATTCCTAGCCTGGTTCTCCCATCGTGCTCCGGCCGCTCCGGTTCGGGCGCGCGCGGGCGGAACCGTGTTCAAATTCGACTTGACCGACCAGCGGCGACTGGCGGTGGCAGCCGCCATCACCGTGATCGCGCTCCCGTCGCTGTGGCTGACGAGCCGCAGGGACGAAGCTGGCGCGCCGAACGTCGCGACCGCAGGTGTGGCGATCTCGCCCGAGGAGGGATCACCGACCACCGTCGGAGCGGGCGCCGCCGACCCGATGGGCTCTCCCGGTGCCGCGTACCTCGACGGACCTCCGGCGGCCACGTCGGACGGGGTCATCCACATCGCGATCCCGGGCGACCCACCCGGGACATCGGTGACGGGAACCGCTTCGTACCGCAGCAGCCTGCACTCCGTCGCCGTGTGCCAGGTCAGAGATGCGCCCTTCGGAGCCAAGGTCACGGTGACGAACCTCGACAACAGCCGCTCGGTCGCCTGCACGGCGTCGATCTCGTCCGCCGGCATCCTCGACTCGGTCGTCATGCACACGGACGCCTTCTTGATCATCGCCGACCTCGCCGACGCTCCGGTGCCGGTCGAGATCAGCTGGTGACCCACTCGCGTCGAGCGATCCGCGCCCTGCTCGACGGGATCGGCGCGTCGCCTCGACGTGGCCTGGGGCAGAACTTCGTCGCCGACGCCAACACCGTGCGCCGGATCGCGCGACTGGCCGGCGTCGGAATCGGCGATCGTGTCGTCGAGATCGGCGCCGGCCTCGGCTCGTTGACGTTGGCGCTGGCCGAGACCGGGGCGCTCGTCACCGCGGTGGAGGTCGATCCTCGGATCGCCGGCGCGCTGCGCGGTGTCCTGTCGGAATCAGCCGTGGCAGCAGCTGTCGGCGCGAACACGAACGTGACCGTGGTCGAAGCCGACGCGATGACGCTCGACTGGCCGGCCGTGCTCGCCGACGGCGATCACTGGACGCTCGTCGCCAACCTTCCGTACAACGTCGCCACGCCGCTCGTGTGCGACGTGCTCGACACGGTGCCCCAGATCGAACGGATGCTCGTCATGGTGCAACGTGAGGTCGCCGACCGGTTCGTCGCCGCTCCCGGATCGAAGCAGTACGGAGCGGTGAGCGTGAAGATCGCCTACTGGGCGTCGGCCCGTCTCGTCGGCGTCGTGCCTCCGTCGGTTTTCGTCCCCCGGCCCAACGTCGAGTCGGCACTGGTCGAGATCACCCGCCGCCGACCACCGGCGACCGATCCCACCGAGTTGTTCTCGCTCGTGCGCACAGCGTTCGGCCAGCGCCGCAAGATGTTGCGCCGGTCGCTCGCCGAGCGCGTCTCGCCCGAGCAGTTCGCGGCCGCCGCGATCTCACCCGAGGCACGGCCCGAGCAACTCGACGTCGACGCCTGGTGCCGACTCACCGAAGTGGTTACCGGGTGAGAAGCGAATTGCCCGCCCCGGCCAAGCTCACGCTCGGCCTGCGAATCACCGGGCGGCGCGACGACGGCTACCACCTCATCGACGCCGAGATGGTGAGCCTCGACCTGCACGACATCCTGACGATCGACCATGGCCGTGTCGGCCTGTCCGTCGTCGGCCCGTGCGCGACCGGTGTGCCACTCGACGCATCCAACCTCGTCGTTCGAGCGCTGCGATTCGTCGGTCGCCGCGCCCACGTCACGATCGACAAACGCATCCCGCACGGCGGCGGCTTGGGTGGGGGCTCCGCCGACGCCGCGGCCGTGCTCCGATGGGCGGGTGTCACCGATCCGACGGCGGCGGCCGTGATCGGCGCCGACGTCGCGTTCTGCCTCGTCGGCGGCCGTGCCCGCGTGCGCGGGATCGGCGACATCATCGACCCGCTCCCGTATGTCGAGCGCACCGTCACCCTCGTCGTCCCACCGCTCACCGTCAGCACACCGGCGGCGTACAGGGCCTGGGACGACCTCGGCGGACCGACCGTGAACGGCCCGAACGACCTCGAACCGGCTGCCGTCGCCGTCGTCCCCGAACTCGCCCTCTGGCGTGACCGGATCGAAGAGCTGAGCGGGCAGCGACCGATCCTGGCCGGTAGCGGTGCCACGTGGTTCGTCCACGGGCAGCACAGCAACGCCCTCGCCGGGTTGAGGGACGAGGGCGCAATGGTGGTGGCTGCCCACACGCTGCCAGCCGCCGGGATGCCGGCCTGACTACTTGCGACGCTGATGGCGCGTGCGGCGGAGCATCTTCTTGTGCTTCTTCTTCCGCATACGCTTGCGGCGCTTCTTGACGAGCGAACCCATAAGGCTGGACACGTTACCGGCCGACCGCCTCATCTGCGAACGCCCGCGCGAAACACTTCGGCGCTACCGTGACGTGCAACGGCACTCGCGTGTCGACACGTTCAACAACCGTCGAGAACCACCGTCCGGGGTCGTTCAATGGTAGGACAGCGGGTTTTGGTCCCGTTTATAGGGGTTCGAATCCTCTCCCCGGAGCTGTGAGGCGTCATCCCCTACATCAGTGTCGCCAGTATCGTCGGAGGTCAGCATGACAGTCTCCGCCATCATCCTCGCCGCCGGCGAAGGCACTCGCATGCGCTCGAGCCGGCCCAAACCGCTGCACCGGATCTGCGGCCGG
>DASUEW010000817.1:0-18228 GCA_036274875.1 Ilumatobacteraceae bacterium | reverse complement strand
CCGGGGGTTGGGGCTCAGTCGTCGGGGATCTCGGGGAGGACGAGGTCCCAGCGGTCGAGGCAGTCCTGGCACCGGTAGGCGACGACGTCGCCCGGATACCAGACACCGTCCTCGCGGGGCTTGGTCAGAAGGAAGGCACGGCCGCCGCAATCGATGCACGTGATCACGAGGTCGGGTTCGAGCACTCCCATAGTCTGACCCGATGCGAGTGGTCGCCGGCGAGTTGCGCGGGAGGCGCATCGTCACTCCGGCGGGCACGTCGACGAGACCCACGACGGGCGTGGTCCGCGAGGCAACGTTCAACGCGCTCGGCAGCCGCGGTCTGATCGTCGGGGCGCTGGTCGCCGACCTGTATGCGGGCAGCGGCGCGATCGGGATCGAAGCGCTTTCGCGTGGCGCCGCGCACTGCACGTTCGTCGAGCGAGATCGGGATGCGTTGCGGGCATTGCGGACCAACCTCGAGACGCTCGAGCTCGGCGATCGTTCTCGGATCGTGACCGGCGATGTGCTCGCCGTGGCAGCCGCGGTCGACGCCGATCTCGTGTTCGCCGATCCGCCGTACGACTTCGACGCGTGGGACCGTCTGCTCGGTGCGCTCCGGGCGCCGTTCGTCGTCGCCGAGTCCGGTGCCGAGCTCGTGGCGCCCCATTCGCCAGAGGGCCTTCCAGATGGCCTTCCAGATAGCCTCCCAAATGGGTTCCCTCATGGATTTGTGGTGACCCGGTCGAAGCGATACGGGCGCACCTGGGTGACCTTCTTCGAGCGATGACCGAAGTACGTTTGGCGCAGCCATGGCGAAGGTCCTGATACCCGGCAGTTTCGACCCGCTCCACAACGGTCATGTCGACGTCATCGATCAGGCGCTGGAGCTGTTCGGTCACGTCGTCGTGGCCGTGATGCACAACCCCGAGAAGCCATCGGGGCTGTTCCCGATCGACGACCGGGTCGCGCTCGCCGAGGCGAGCCTTCCGGAACGCCCCGGGATCACGGTCGTCGCCTTCCCGGGGCTGGTGGTGCAGGCGGCCGAGGCGGTGGAGGCCGACTTCATCGTCAAGGGCCTGCGGTCGGCCGGTGATTTCGAGATCGAGCAGCAGATGGCCCACAACAACCACGCCGTGACCGGCATCCGCACCGTGTACGTGCCATGTTCACCGGCGTTGGGCTACATCAGCAGCCGGTTCGTGCGGGAGATCGCTCAGCACGGTGGACGTATCGAACACCTGGTCGCTCCCGTCGTCGCCGAGGCGCTTGCTCGCCGCTACGCTCACATCCCCCCCGACGAAGAGATGTCATGAGCCACGACGACCCCTACAGCGACGGATACGACGACGACTACGACGAGATCGACGACGAGCATCCCGAGGACGCAGAGCAGACCGGGTACGTCGGCGACGCCGAGACGTTGTTGCGTCGGGCCGTCGACATCGTCGCCACCGCTCCCACGATGCCGTTGTCGTCGTCGCCCCGCATCGATCGCGACGAGATCATCGAGCTGCTGGAGGAGGCCCTCGCCCGCCTCCCCGACGAGCTGCGCCAAGCGCGCTGGATGCTGAAGGAGCGTCAGGAGTTCGTCGCCAAGACCCGCCGGGAGGCCGACGAGTTGCTCGAAGCGGCGCGCGGGCAGGCCGAGCGGATGGTGCAACGCACAGAGGTCGTCCGGGCGGCCGAGCAGCGTGCGCGCCACGTGATGGAGACCGCCGACAACGACTCGCGGCGGTTGCGACTCGAGACCGAGGACTTCCTCGACCAGCGCCTCGGCAGCTTCGAGATCCTCCTCGACCGGCTCTCCAAGACCGTCGCGGCCGGTCGTCAGAAGCTGTCGATCGGCGCCCTCCAACCGCAGGTTCCCCAGACCGACGACGACCCGACCAAGGGATTCTTCGACCAGGACCGATGATCGTGTCGTCGCCAACACGTGCGCTGCGGATCAACGCCAGCGAGCTCCGTCGCCAGCCCGGTAGCCACCGGCGCGTCGAGCTCTCGGTCCCGCCGGACGACCTCGACCTGGGCGACGACCGGGTCACCGGCGACGTCGCCGTCGCGGTCGACCTCGAGTCGACCATCGACGGGATCGTTGTCGGCGGCATGGCTTCGGTCGGGTGGGCCGACGTGTGCCGGCGTTGCCTCCGGCCGATCGACGGTGTCGCCGTCGCCCACGTCGACGAGCTCTACCAGGAGCACGTCACCGATCCCGACGCCTTCCCGATCGAGGGCGAGCAGCTCGACCTCGCACCGATGACCCGCGAGCTGGTGCTGCTCGAACTGCCCGACGCCCCGCTGTGCCATGAGGACTGCGCGGGCATCTGCGCCGTCTGCGGTCGGGACCGCAACGTCGAGCCGTGCGATTGCGACGACACGGTGCGCGACGAGCGTTGGGCGGTCCTCGACCAACTCGATCTCGACTAAATGAGCGGTCGGCGAAGCGACTCCGTCGCCGCCGCCCGAACCGGGTGTTCGCCTCTGAACGACGCGTTCCACGGCTCCCGGAACGCTTTCCGCGGAAACTGTCTGCTCCAGATCGCCCGTGGCTTCATCTGAGGCAGACAGATCGGGATTTTCAGCCGCTAACGTGTTCCGGCCCGACCTGACGAGGGAGCCAACGGTGGCCGTTCCGAAGAAGAAGAAATCGAAGTCGAAGACCCGCAGCCGTCGCGCGGGCGCCTGGAAGCTCGGCGTGCCGGCACGCAGCCTCTGCCCGCGGTGCGGAAGCGCGAAGACGCCGCACAACGTGTGCCCCAACTGCGGCTGGTACAAGAACCGCGTCGCGGTCGACGTCGCCTGACCGCGCCCACTCAGCCGATGCTTCCCGTCGCCGTCGACGCCATGGGCGGCGACCACGCACCAGACACCATCGTCGCCGCGGCGAGGGCCGCCGCCGCGACGGGCACGCCGGTGGCGCTCGTCGGCCCCGAAGACCTCGGTGACCGACTGGACCTCGGGGGGCTGCCGTTGATCCCCGCCAGCGAGGTCATCGAGATGCACGACGACCCTGCCCAAGGAGTACGACGGAAGAAGGACTCGACGCTGGTCCGGGCGGCCGAGGCGGTTCGCGACGGAAAGGCGAGCGCGATGATCTCGGCCGGCACCACCGGTGCGACGATGGCGGCCGCGCTCCTGCGCATGGGCCGCATCAAGGGTGTGAGCCGGCCGGCGATCGCGACGCCCATCCCAGTACCCGGTTCGCGGCCGACGGTGTTGCTCGACGCTGGCGCCAACGCCGAGGTCCAAGCCGACTGGTTGGTGCAGTTCGCCCAGATGGGCGCCGTCTTCGCGCGGCACCGCTTCGACGTCGCCGAACCGCGGGTCGGCTTGCTGTCGATCGGCGAGGAGCCCGGCAAGGGCGACACGCTCCGCAAGGAGGCGTACGAGCTGCTCGTCTCGGCTCCTGGCATCAAGTTCATCGGCAACGTCGAAGGTCGCGACGTGATGACCGATGCCGTCGACGTCGTCGTCACCGACGGGTTCACCGGCAACGTCGTGTTGAAGACGCTCGAGGGCGGCATGAGGACAGTCGTGCGAGCGCTGCTCGCAGCGTTCGCCTCCGAGGAGCGCTACAAACCGCACGCCGAGGCGCTCCTTCCGGCGCTGCTGCCGCTGTACGAGACGCTCGACCCCGAGACGTACGGCGGCGCGATCCTCCTCGGCGTCGATGGGGTGTGCATCATCGCCCACGGGTCGTCGAGCGAGCGTGCGATCGTGAACGGCATCCAGCTCGCGCGTGAGATGGTCGAGGCCGGCATCGTCGACGAGATCCACGCGGCCGTCGCCGCCGGTTCCTGATGGCGGCGCGCCGCCGGTTCCTGATCGCGGTCGCCGCTGGTTCCTGATCGCAGTTGCCACCTGGTGCTGACCAGGCTCAGCGGTCTCCGCCTGGGCAGTACACTTGGCGGTCGTGCCTGCTGAGACCCATGTCGAACACGGCCCGCTCGGCCGCGAGGAGATCTTCGAGATCGTGCGCGACCGTCTGGCCGACATCCTCGAGATCGATCCGTCGACGATCAGCGAGGGCCAGTCGTTCGCCGACGACCTCGAGGCCGACTCGCTGGCGCTGATCGAGCTCGTCGAAGCACTCGAGGAGGAGCTCGCCGACCGCACGGTCGGTTTCCGGATCGAGGACGAGGATCTCGAAGACCTGAAGACCGTTCGCGACGCCGTCGACTACGTGCACGAACGCACCGGGGGCGTCTGACCTGAACGACCTCGCAGCTCGACTCGGTTACGACTTCGCCGACCCGTCGCTGCTCCGCCGCGCCATGTCCCACCGATCCTGGGTTTCGGAGAACCCCGGCCACCCGAGCAACGAGCGCCTGGAGTTCCTCGGCGACGCGGTGCTCGGATGGGTCGTCGCCGACATCGCCTTCAGGCAGTTCACCGAACTCCCCGAGGGGGCATTGACCGACCTTCGCAAGAGCGTCGTCAACGCCGCCGCCCTCGCCGAGGCCGCCGAGGAGCTCGGCATCGGTGAGGCGCTCCTGCTCGGCAAGGGCGAGGACGCGGCGGGGGGGCGCGAGAAGCCCTCGATCCTGTCGGACGCCTTCGAAGCGGTTCTCGGTGCGGTCTACGTCGACGGCGGCACGAAAGTCGCCTACGACTTGATCGAACGCCTCGTCGGCCCGCGCCTGGCAGCGGCAGTCGACCGCCTCGACCAGCTCGACCACAAGTCGAGCCTCCAAGAAGCGGCGGCGCGCAACGGGTTCGGCGCGCCCGAGTACGTCGTGCGTGCCGAGGGGCCCGACCACGCCAAGAAGTTCTTCGCGACCGTCGTGCTCGACGGCCGCATCATCGGCGAGGGCGAGGGCCGTTCGAAGAAGGCGGCGGAGCAGATGGCGGCTTCGGAGGCGTTCCTCGTGCTCGCCGACGTCTGACCGCCGAGACCGCCAGATCCCGCGGCTGCCTGATTCGTATCCTGGGACGCGCATGCCCGAGCTGCCCGAGGTCGAGACCGTCCGGCGGGGACTCGCCCGCTTCGCCGTCGGCCGCCGGGTCGACAAGGTCGAGATCGGTCGGCTCCGCACGGTTCGGCGCACGTCGGCCCAGGCGATCGTCGACGGTCTGACCGGCGCCACGATCGTGGCCGCCAACCGGCGCGGAAAGTACCTTCTCCTGCCGCTCGACACGGGGGACGAGATGATGATCCACCTGCGGATGACCGGCAAGTTGTTGGTTGCGGCCGGTGGGTCTCCGCGTCCTCCGCACACCCATGTCGTGATGCACCTCGACGACGGCAACGAGCTGTTGTTCGTCGACCCCCGCACGTTCGGGGAGGTGGTCGTGTTCGATCCCACGAATGTGGCGGTCGAGCTCCCCGAGCTCGCAGTCCTGGGCATCGATCCCGTTGCCGATGGTCTCACGCTGCAACAGCTCCGCCATCTCGTCCGGTCCCGCAATCGCGGACTCAAACAGCTCCTCCTCGATCAGCACCTGATCGCCGGCATCGGCAACATCTATGCCGACGAGATCCTGCACGCGGCCCGCCTGCGGCCCGAACGGGTGTCGAGCACGCTCGCGCCGAGGTCGGAGACGATGCTGCACCGTGCGATCCACGACGTGCTCGTCGCCGCGATCGTGTCGGGCGGGTCGACGCTGCGTGACAACCAGTACGTCGACCTGTTCGGCGACGGTGGCTCGTACCAGGAGGATCACCGTGTGTACGGCCGTGCCGGCGAACGGTGTGTCACGTGTGGTCGCGGTTGGGTTCGCCGGATCGTCGTCGGCCAGCGTTCGACCCACTTCTGCCCGATCTGCCAGCACTGACGAACCGGCCGCTCGCCCGCTCCGTCGGACTCGGCGAGCGGAGAAACGGTGAATCCCAGGGTCGGCGGGAGCGCGCCAACTAGTTTCGATGTCACCGTGTTCCTCAAGAGTCTCACCCTCAAGGGCTTCAAGTCGTTCGCCGACTCGACGACCATGGCGCTCGAGCCCGGCGTCACCGTGGTCGTCGGACCCAACGGTTCGGGCAAGTCGAACGTCGTCGACGCGGTTGCGTGGGTGCTCGGCGCCCAGGCACCGAAGTCGGTCCGCAGCCAGAAGATGGACGACGTCATCTTCGCCGGCACCGCCACCCGCCCCGCGCTCGGCCGGGCCGAGGTCAGCCTCACGATCGACAACTCGGCCGGGCTGTTGCCGGTGGAGTTCAACGAGGTCACCATCAGTCGCATCCTGTTCCGCTCGGGCGAGAGCGAGTACTCGATCAACGGGGTGCCGTGCCGGCTGCTCGACGTGCAGGAACTGTTGAGCGATGCCGGCGTCGGTCGCCAGCAGCACGTGATCGTCAGCCAGGGCCAGATCGACGCCGTGTTGAACGCCCGCCCCGAGGATCGGCGGGCGATCGTCGAGGAGGCCGCTGGCGTTCTCAAGTACCGGCGCCGCAAGGAGAAGGCCGAACGTCGCCTCGACGCGACCGAGGCGAACCTCTTGCGCGTCCAGGACCTGCTGCGCGAGGTGCGACGCCAGCTGCGGCCCCTCGAACGCCAGGCGCAGGCGGCTCAGCGTCACGGCGAGCTCGCCGGCGAGCTCACGGCGCTCAAGATCCACGTGTCGGGTCGCGAGATCGCAGGTCTGCGCACCAAGTTGCAGGTGCTCGCGGCCGACGAGGTGGAGGCGCACCGCCTCGAGGGCGAGTTGAAGAGCGAGCTGGCGAGGCTCGACACCGCCGTGATGTCGATCGAGAGCCAGCTCGCAGCACGCGGCGAGAACGACATCGGCGACCGCCTGATGCGCGTCGAGCAGTTGCGCGAACGCGCCCGCGGGCTCGCCGCGATCTTGGGCGAACGGCGACGGTCGATGGAGCGCGACCGTGGTCAGCTGCTCGACGCCGACGTCGTCGCCAACCTCGAGGCCGACGCCGCTCGTTTCCGAGACGAGCTGGCCGCGGTCGCGATCGAGGTCGATCGGCTGGTGCCCGACGTCGAGCGACTCGAGCTCGACGAGGCCGCGTTCGCCGAGCAGCGCGAGCAGGCGTCGGCAGCACTGCTCGACGACCCGTCCGGCGTCAAGGCGGCCAGTGCTGCCGCCGAGGTCCGCGGCGAGCTGCGGTCGATCCGCACCGCCGTCGAGCGCAGCGAGAGCGACCTGCGCCGCAATTCCGAGCGCACCGACACGCTGCGCCAACGCGTGGCGGCCCTCGACGCCGAGACCGTTCGGCTGCGTGCCCATTGCGCCGAGGCCGAGGTCGTGGAGACGCCGCTCGTCGCCGAGGTCGAACGGGCCGAGCGTCGTCGTCGCAGCGCCGAGGCACATCTCGACTCGGTCGCCGAGGCACGCCAGCACGCGGCCGAGGCCGCGTCGCGGTGGTCAGCTCGCGTCGAGGCGCTGCAGCAGGCACTCGACGTGGCACGGGCGCGCGCCGGTGCCGAGCGTCTCGCCGACGTCGACGGCGTGCTCGGATCGCTGCTCGACCTCATCGAGATCGATGCGGGATGGCAGCCGGCGGTCGAAGCGGCTCTCGGTGAGGCGCTCACCGCGGTCGTGGTCGACGGACCCGACTCCGCCAGGCGCGCGTTGAGTGCGCTTCGACTCTCCGACACCAGCGGCGCCGTGCTCGCCGTCGGTGTGCGGGCCCTGGGCGGTACACCGCCGGCCGTGGGCGAGCCCGTCCGGCGCCACGTCCATTGCGACCGGCGGGAACTGGCGACGTTGCTCGACGCGCTGATCGGCAGCGCGGTCCGTGTGTCCGAAACCGAGGCGGCGATCGATGTGGCGATCGCCCATCCCGACGCGATCGTCGTGACCGACGTCGGGGATCGGTTCGGTGGCGGCTGCTGGCGTGTCGGCGCCGCGGCAGGCGGTACGACCGCGACCGCACTCGACGCGGCACGCGAGGAGTCGACCGCCGCCGACGCGCGTCTCGCCATCGCCGAGCAGGCGGTGAGCGAGGCTCGTGAGCAGCTCGCCGCAGCCCGCGCGGCCGAGACAGAGCTGGCAATGCGGCTCGACACCAACGACAGCCGCTTCACCGCCGCGGCCGAGGCACTCGCGAGGGTCCAGGGCGAACGCCGCGAGCTCAATGCCGAGCTCGAGAGCCTGGCTCGCGCCATGCTCGAACTGACCGATCACGTCGCGGCAGAACGTGCACGCATCGCCGAGCTCGACGCGGTGCTCCCTGCCCTCGTCGCCGACGAGCAGGCCGAGGCCGATGCCGCCTCCAGCCGTGGTCGTGTGCGCGCCGAGCTCGACGCGAGGGCTGCGGTGCTGGCGTCGCGCCGGCGCGACCTCGAGGTGCGCAACGCCGGTCTGCACGAGCGCCAGCAGTTGCTCGAGCGGCGGATCATCGAGACTGAGCTGCGCCTCGAGGCCGATGCAGGCGCGCGAATGGAAGCCGAGTCCCGGAGGGTGTCGATCGAGCAGGCGCTCGGCGCCGTCGACCGGCTGACCGAGATCGTCGGCGCTCGCCGAGAGGTGATCGAGGTCGAGCACGCCCGGCTCGCCGAGCGCCGGCGCCGCCAGAGCGAGGAGGTGCGGTCGCTCGCAGCGCACCTCGAGGGTCACCGCCGGGAGCGCGCCGAGTCGGAGCGTCAGCTCGAGCAGGTCCGTGAGCGGGCCCACCGGCTCGACATCGAGGAGGCCGAGGCCAAGCTCCGACTCGAGACCGCGATCGAGACGCTGCGACGTGATCTCGACATCGAACCCGACGTCGCCGAGGCGGCCGACTGTCCTCCGGTACCGGGCGGCGCGACACCGGCCGGACGGGTGCGTGAGCTCGAGCGTGAGCTCCGGATGCTCGGCCCCATCAACCCGCTCGCGCTCGAGGAGTTCACCGAGCTCTCGCAGCGTCACACGTTCCTCGAAGAGCAGCTCGAGGACGTGCGCTCGACCCGCCGCGACCTGGGCCGGATCATCAAGGCCGTCGATCAGGAGATCCAGTCCGTGTTCGCCGGCGCCTACGCCGACGTCAGCGCCAACTTCACTGAGTTGTTCGCGACGCTGTTCCCCGGCGGTGTCGGGACGCTGCCGCTCACCGATCCCGACGACCTGCTCGCCACCGGCATCGAGATCGAGGCCAAGCCGAGCGGCAAGAACGTGAAGAAGCTCTCGCTGCTGTCGGGCGGCGAGCGCAGCCTGACCGCGCTGGCATTCCTGTTCGCGGTGTTCCGCAGCCGCCCGTCGCCGTTCTACGTGATGGACGAGGTCGAGGCCGCGCTCGACGACATCAACCTGCATCGCTTCCTCGGTCTCGTCGCCGAGTTCCGCAAGGAGGCGCAGTTGCTCATCGTCAGCCACCAGAAGCGCACGATGGAGGCCGGCGACAGCTTGCTGGGCGTGACGATGCACCCCGGCGGCTCGTCGAAGGTGATCACCGAGCGCGTGAGCACCCCCGTCTGACGGGTGGTTCCGACCCGGCGACCGGGGACGGGGCTACTGTCTGGGCAGCGACCACAGTGGCGCTGGGGAGAGCCGAGAGCGTGACGACAGTCGATGGTGAGGTCGCGGCGGGGGAACACGCGATCGAGCTCGTTCGGGTCCGCAAGGAGTTCGGTGACGTCGTGGCCGTCGACGGCGTCTCGCTGACGATCGAGGCGGGTGAGTTCTTCTCGCTGCTCGGCCCGTCTGGCTCCGGCAAGACGACGGTGTTGCGGATGATCGCCGGATTCGAGCAACCGTCGGCGGGCGCGATCCTGCTCAACGGCAAGGACGTGACCCACGTCGCGCCATACGACCGCGACGTCAACACGGTGTTCCAGGATTACGCCCTGTTCCCCCACATGTCCGTTCGTCAGAACGTCGAGTACGGGCTCAAGGTGAAACGTGTCGGTCGTACCGAGCGTCGTCGTCGCGCCGCCGAGATGCTCGACGTCGTCCGCCTCGGTCACTACGGCGACCGACGTCCGAACCAGCTGAGCGGCGGGCAGCGACAGCGCGTAGCGCTCGCAAGAGCGTTGGTCAACCAGCCGGGCGTCCTGTTGCTCGACGAGCCGCTCGGCGCGCTCGACCTCAAGCTCCGCGAGGAGATGCAGGTCGAGCTCAAGTCGATCCAGCAGGCGGTCGGCATCACGTTCGTGTTCGTCACCCACGACCAGGGCGAGGCACTGTCGATGAGCACGCGGATCGCCGTGTTCAACGACGGTCGCATCGAGCAGGTCGGCTCCCCCCAGGAGATCTACGACCGTCCGGCCACGTCGTTCGTCGCCGGCTTCGTCGGCACGTCGAACCTCCTCGATGCCGAGCAGTCGAGCCGGCTGCTCGGCATCGCCCACCCCCACACCTTGCGCCCCGAGCGGATCCGCCTGGCGAACGGCAGTGACGTCGGCGACAGCGAACGCTCAGCCACCGGCACGGTCGACGATGTCCAGTACCTCGGGCCGATCAGCCGGGTGCGGATCACCCTGGCCGAGGGTGGGCGTCTCGTCGCCAGCGTGCCGAGCGACGAGCTCGCCGGCGTCACCGGCGGCAGCACCGTCCGGCTCGCGTGGCCGGCCGAGGCCGCCCTCAGAGTCGCGCACACGGAAACAACCGCTGACGACGACCAGATCCTCGAAGTCGACGTCGATCATCTCGAGAAGATCCAGCCCAAGGTCTAGCCCAAGACATCACACAACAAGGGGAGCACCAAGAATGAAGACGTCCACGAGACGAACACGCCGGTTCGGCGCCTGTCTCGCCACCCTGACCCTCGTGGTCGCGGCCTGTGGCGATGACGACGACGCGACCGACACGCCCGGCACCGAAGCCACGGACGGCACGGACGCACCGACTGCGACCACGGCCGACACGACTGCTGATACCGCAGCGGGCGATACCACGCCGGCGGACGCGGGCACTCAACCAGCAGGCGGCCTGCCGACCGAGCTCGGCGAGGGCGAAGGTGAGGTCAACCTGATCGCTTGGGCCGGCTATGTCGAGGACGGTTCGACCGATCCCGCCGTCGACTGGGTGACCGAGTTCGAGGAGACCACCGGGTGCACGGTCAACGTCCAACTCGGCAACTCGTCCGACGAGATGGTGCAGCTCATGCAGACCGGCGAGTACGACGGCGTGTCGGCCTCCGGCGACGCGACGCTCCGGCTCATCGCGGGCGGTGAGGTCGCGCCGGTCAACGTCGACCTGATCCCGAACTATGCCGACGTGTTCGAGGACCTCAAGCTTCAGTCCCACAACTCCGTCGACGGCCAGCCGTACGGCGTGCCGCACGGCCGCGGCGCCAACCTGTTGGTGTTCAACACCGATCTCTACACCACGGCACCGGATTCGTGGGGCGAGGTCTTCGAGTCCACCAGTGCGGCCGCCGGATCGGTCTCCATCTACGACTCGCCGATCTACATCGCCGACGCTGCGCTGTACCTGATGGCCACCCAGCCCGACCTCGGGATCACCAACCCGTACGCGCTCGACCAGGAGCAGTTCGACGCCGCGATCGCTCTGCTCGAGGCTCAGGAGGGGCTCGCCGGCCAGTACTGGGCGTTGTACACCGACCAGCAGGCCGCCCTCGAAGGCGGCACCGCACTGGCCGGGACGACGTGGCAGGTGATCGTCAACCTCGCCCAGGCGAACGGCGCCAAGATCGACGCCGTCAAGCCGAAGGAGGGGTCGACGGGCTGGTCGGACACGTGGATGATCTCGTCGCAGGCGGCGCATCCCAACTGCATGTACATGTGGATGGACTGGATCATCTCGCCCAAGGCCAACGCGGCCGTGGCGGAATGGTTCGGCGAGGCACCGTCGAACACCAAGAGCTGCGACATGACCGCGGTGCCGGAGCATTGCGACATCTTCCACGCCGGTGAGACCGAGTACTGGGAGGACGTCTGGTACTGGACCACGCCGGAGGAGACGTGCCTCGACGGCCGCTCCGACGTGACGTGCGTGCCGTACACCGAATGGGTCAACGCCTGGAACACGCTACGGGCATGAGCCGATGAGCCCGGGATCGTGCTCGACCACCGGGTCGGGCACGATCCCGCGCTCGGACCGAGCGGTTCGACGATGAGAACGATCAGCAGCTTCTTCCGCCGCCACCCGCGCCTGTCGCTGGCGTCGGTGCTCACCGCGCCGGTGGCGTGGCTGTTGATCGTCTACATCGGATCACTCGCGTTCATGATCGTGTCGGCGCTGTTCCAGCTCGACGAGCAGTCGCAGGAGCCCACCACCGAGCTCACGGCGGAGAACCTGCGGATCGCGTTCACACGCAGCGAGTTCCTCCAGGTCGTGCTGAAGAGCGTTGGCGTGGCGGTCGCGGTCACCCTGCTGTGCTTCGCGCTCGCCCTGCCGATGGCGTTCTACATCGCCAAGGTCGCCAAACCGTGGGCGCGGCGGGCGCTCATCGTCGCCGTGTTGCTCCCGCTGTGGGCCGGCTACCTCGTCAAGGGCTACGCGTGGAAGGCGATGCTGCGGCCGGCATCGGAGTTCGGCATCAACACCGATGGCGGCTTCCTCACGTCGGTGTTCGGTTGGACCCCCGGCTTCGGGTGGACGGCGGTCATCCTGTCGCTGTCCTACCTGTGGCTGCCGTACATGGTGCTGCCGATCTATGCCGGACTCGATCGACTTCCGCCATCGCTGCTCGACGCCAGCGGCGATCTCGGCGCCCGGCCGCTGCGGACGTTCCGATCGGTGGTGATGCCGATGCTCGTGCCGTCGATCGCCGCCGGTTCGCTGTTCACGTTCTCGCTGTCGCTCGGCGACTTCATCATCCCCAACATCGTCACCGAGGGGAAGGTCCGCCTCGTCGGCAAGTTCATCGAGAGCACGTTGAACGCCCCCAACCAGCCGCTGGCCGCGGCGATCACGTTGTGGCCGCTGCTGATCATCGTCGTCTACCTCGTCGGCCTCAAACGGCTCGGGGCGTTCGAGAGCCTGTGATCTCGATGCCGGTGATCCCATGAACGTCTCGACGGGTGCACGATGGAGCCTGCGGCTCGTCACCTGGTTCGGGCTGGCGTTCCTCTACGTGCCGTTGATCGTCGTCGCGATCCTCAGCTTCAACACGGTCACCTCGCTGTCGTGGCCACCACAGGGGCTCACCACCGACTGGTGGGAGGCGGCTTGGAACTCCGACGGGCCACGCGACGCGCTGTGGAACTCGGTCAAGGTGGCGTTCGTCGCGACCCTGATCGCGCTCGTGCTCGGCACGCTCGCCGCGTTCGGCCTCCAGCGCTACCGGTTCTTCGGACAGAGCGCGATCTCGTTCGTGATCCTGCTCCCGATCGCGCTCCCCGGCATCGTCACCGCGATCGCGTTGCGCAACGCGATCGACCGCACGATCGACCTCGGCCTGTTCGAGTTCCGGATCGGCTTCGGCTTCCGGTCGCTGATCATCGCCCACGCCACGTTCTGCGTCGTGATCGCCCACAACAACGTCGTGGCCCGCTTGCGCCGTTCGTCGCCGAACCTGCTCGAGGCGTCGGCCGATCTCGGCGCCGACGGTCTGCAGACGTTCCGGTTCGTGACGTTCCCGCTGATGCGCTCGGCGCTCCTGTCCGGCGGGATCCTCGCCTTCGCCCTGAGCTTCGACGAGATCGTCGTCACCACGTTCACCGCCGGCTCGGGATATCTCACGCTTCCCCAGTGGATCCTCGCCAACATCAGCCGGCCCAACAACGTCCCGCTCGTGAACGTGATGGCGACGTTCGTCATGGTCGTGTCGATCCCATTGGCGTGGCTCGCCCAGCGGCTCGGCGATGCCGAAGCCGGCCACGGCCACTGACCGCCGTACCCGGCCGGTAGCGTCGATCGGCGATGGAGTGGATCTTCCTCGTCCTCGCGGTGGTCGTCGTCGCCTTCGGCATCGGTGTGCTCGCGGTCAGCCGCCGACGGGGCCGTGCTGGTCCGCCGCCGTCGCCGCCGGCCAAACCGCCGGCGATGCGCGAGGCGACCATTGCGCCTCCCGATGTCGGCGTGGCCGCCGCGCCCAGCGAGGTCGACGTGCCGCCACAGGTCGCCGTCGAGCCGGCCAGGCCGGCTTCCCTTCGCGAGCGGATGGCCAAGGCTCGTTCGGCGTTCACCGGCGCCTTCGCCGGGGTCCTCGGACGGAGCGGGATCACCGACGAGTCCTGGGACGAGCTGGAGGACGCGCTGCTGCGCGCCGATGTCGGCGTCGCCGTCACCGATGCCCTGCTCGACGATCTGAAGACGCGGGTCAAGGCCAAGGAGATCACCGAACCGGGCGAGTTGCTCGATGCGCTCCGGGCCGACATGGCCGAACAGCTGTCCGGGGGCGATCGGGCGCTGAACTTCGAAGATGGCCCGAGCGGCAGCCCGAACGTGTGGCTGTTCGTCGGTGTCAACGGTGTCGGCAAGACCACCACGATCGGCAAGATCGCGAGCCAACAACGGTCCGCCGGCCGGTCGGTGCTGATGGCAGCGGGCGACACGTTTCGCGCCGCAGCGGCCGAGCAGCTCGGGGCATGGGCCGAACGGGCCGGCGTCGAGCTCGTCAGGGGTGACGAGGGCGGCGACCCGTCGGCCGTCATCTACGACGGGATCGAGCGAGCCGCGGCCAGGGACATCGACCTCGTGCTCGCCGACACGGCCGGTCGGCTGCACACCAAGACCAACCTGATGGACGAGCTGCGCAAGGTCCGGCGCGTCGCCGACAAGGGTGTCGGGCGGGTCACCGAGACGTTGCTAGTGATCGACGCCACGACCGGGCAGAACGGGCTCGCCCAGGCCCGTGAGTTCGGCGAGGCGACCCAGGTGACCGGCGTGGTGCTCACCAAGCTCGATGGCTCGGCCAAGGGCGGCATCGTGTTCGCGATCGAGACCGAGCTCGGCATCCCGATCAAGTTGGTCGGCGTCGGCGAGACGATCGGCGACCTCGTGGCCTTCGAACCGACCGAGTTCGTCGCCGGACTCTTCGACCGGTGACTCACGATCTCTGCTCCGGCGGGAACCGCACCGCGTCGGCCGGCGTCCAACCAGCATGAGGACTGCCCGTATGAGAACTGCTCACGTCAGATCCCGCCTGATCCCGTTGTCGGTGTGCGCGATCTTGGTGCTCGCTGCCTGCGGCGATGACGACTCGGTCTCGTCGCCGACCGACCCGACGCTGCAACCACCCGTCGCCGTGAACGTCGCCGGATCGGGTGGCGACATCGGCGATGGGGCGCTGGGGCGCACCGCGCAGAGTGAGACCGCCGTCGCGGCCGACACCGACATGAGCACCGGGCTGATGCCGGCGTTCGGCGGCTACGTGTTCGAGGTCGGCGAGGGCCTGCCGGCGCTGCCGACGAACTCGACCGGCTACCACTTCCCGGCTGGTGTGACGGTCGACGCCGCCGAGGTCGCTCGCGTCGCCGCCGCGCTCGGCGTCGAGGGAGAGCCGCAAGAGGTCACATCCGACACCGTCAACCTCACGACGTGGCGGGTCGGTCCCGACGATGGCACCGCACCGGCCCTGTTCGTGTCGAACGACGGCCAGCTCAGCTGGTACTACTCGACCGCCTGGGCAACCGCGGCGGTCGAAGGGTGTGGGGTCTCGGGTAGCGACGGTTCCGTCACGGGCTCCGTCATCGAGGTCGACGCCGCGACCGGCGTCGCCGTCGCCGAACCGGCTCCTGCGGACGACACAGTTGCCCCCGACCAACCGCCCGCGAGCCCACCGCCTGCCATCGAGGAGTGCCCCACCCCCGAGCCACCCGCAGGTGTTCCCACGGCGGAGGAAGCCACGACCAAGGCGAACGAACTGCTGACTGCGCTGGGTGAGGATCCGGCCGCGTTCGAGCTCGAGACGTACGCCGACGAGTGGAACGCCTCCGTCGCGGCGTACCCGACGACCGATGGTGTGACCTGGCCGTCCGGTTACAGCTTCAGCTTCGCCGGCGCAGGTGCGCTTCAGTATGCGAGCGGCACGCTGGCCGAGCCGGTGGCGACCGGTCCGTACCCGCTGGTCGACGTCGACACGGCGATCGCCCGCCTTTCCGATCAGAACGGCATGTGGGGCTACGGCGGCGTCGATGTGCTGGCGGTCGATGCCCGAGAGACTGAGGCGGCGGCGCCCGACGAGGTGGCCCGCGACAGGACGGCCGACGACGAGCAGACGATGCCGATCGACGACGGTTCGATCCCGCCCACACCCGAGCCGATCGTGGCGACGCTGGTCGACGTCAAGGCGGACTTGTGGTGGGTCTGGGATACCGACAGCTCGGTCTGGTTGCTGCCCGCCTACACGTTCACCGACACCGAGGGCAACGAGTTCACGGTGCCCGCCGTCACCGACGAGTACATGATCGTCGTCGAGCCGACGATCGAGCCACAGCCGGTACCGGCCGAGCCGCTCGATCCGGTGGTCGTCGACCCGCCGACCTCCGACCCCGCGACCTCAGGCGTCGCCCCTGGTGATCCGGCGGTCCTCGACCAGTTCGTCGGCGTTCCGTTGCCGGAGTTCGAGGAGGTCGCCAAGCGGTACGGCTTCACCACCAGGGTCGCCCGCCAGGACGGCGTCGATCTGGCGGGCACCGCGGACTTCTCCGAGTCCCGGGTCAACGTCGCCGTCGAAGGCGACGTCGTCACCGAGATCCTTTCCATCGGCTGAGCCAACGACGTAACCCCGACGTTTGTGTCACCGACATCGGCGAAGGTCGCCGGTTGCGGTGACACAAACAGGGGAAAGTGGCCGACTTCTCGCAAGGGGTTGGGCCGGTAGCCTGGGCGCTCGCATGTTCGACAGCCTCTCCAACCGGCTCGACGGGATCGTCAAGCGTCTCCGCGGCAAGGGCCGCCTCACCGAGGCCGACGTCGACGAGGTGATGAAGGAGATCCGCACGGCCCTGCTCGAGGCCGACGTCAACGTCACCGTCGTCCGCTCGGTCGCCAACCGCATCCGTGAGCACGCGATCGGCGCCACCCGCTCGCAGGCGCTCGATCCCGGCCAGCAGGTCGTCAAGGCCGTCCACGACGAGTTGATCCGGATCCTCGGCGGCGAGACGCTCAAGATCACGTACGCGTCGAAGCCGCCGACGGTCGTGTTGCTGGCCGGCCTGCAGGGTTCCGGCAAGACCACCAACGCCGCCAAGCTCGCCTCGTGGTTCAAGCAGCAGGGTCGCAACCCGCTGCTCGTCGGCGCCGACCTGCAGCGACCAGCCGCCGTCGAGCAGCTGCGCACGCTCGGCCGCCAGATCGACGTGCCGGTGTACTCCGACCCGGAAGACCCGATCCTCACCGCCTACCAGGGGCTCGAGGAGGCCAAGCGGCTCGGCCGCGATGTGCTCATCGTCGACACCGCCGGCCGCCTGTCGATCGACGCCGAGATGATGGAGCAGGTGCGACTCATCTCCGGCGCCGTGTCACCCGACTACACGTTCCTCGTCATCGACGCGATGACCGGCCAGGACGCGGTGCAAACCGCGCAGGCCTTCCACGCCACGCTCGAGATCGACGGTGTGATCCTGTCGAAGCTCGACGGCGATGCCCGCGGCGGCGCGGCGCTGTCGGTGAAGGAGGTCATCGGCCGCCCGATCGCGTTCGCGTCCACCGGCGAGAAGCTCGACGCCTTCGAGCAGTTCCACCCCGACCGGATGGCGGGCCGGATCCTCGGCATGGGCGACATGCTGACCCTGATCGAGCAGGCCGAGAAGGCGTTCGAGAAGGACCAGGCCGAGCAGGCCGCGATGAAGATGATGGAAGGCGAGTTCACGCTCGACGACTTCCTCGAACAGATGCAGCAGATCAAGAAGATGGGACCGCTCGGTGGCCTGCTCGGGATGATGCCCGGGATCCCGAAGGAGCTGAAGGGCGCCGAGATCGGCGACGACGACCTCAAGCCGGTCGAGGCGATCATCCGCTCGATGACGCTCGAGGAGCGCCGCCAGCCGCAGATCATCAACGGCACCCGCCGCACGCGCATCGCGGCGGGATCGGGGACCACGGTCGGCGACGTGAACCGCCTCGTCAAGCAGTTCGGCGAGATGTCGAAGATGATGAAGAAGTTCGGGATGATGGGCAAGAAGGGCAAGAAGGGTCGGGGTGGCTTCCCCGGCCTTGGCGGCGGGATGCCCGACCTCGCGGAGCTGCAGAGCATGCAGGGTCTGGGCGGCCCCGGCAGCCGATGAATGGATGAGTCCGCGCACCGAGGCGCCGCGCGGCTGTTCCCCCAGTCCAACAGTTCGCATTGCTGCGCAGGTGCTGTCGAGTGCGGTCGAACTGTTGGATTCGGGGCGACGCGATCGAGGCGGGCGTTGTCAGTCAGGTCCAACAGTTCGCATTGCTGCGCAGGTGCTGTCGAGCGCGGTCGAACTGTTGGATTCGGGCGACACGGTGGGGGCTCAACCCGTTGGCGCTAACCTTGCGGGGTTCTCA
>DASUEW010000816.1:0-5713 GCA_036274875.1 Ilumatobacteraceae bacterium | reverse complement strand
GAGGGCGTCGCCACCAACGCAGACTGCCCTGATCGAGCGCATCTGTCGATGGCTGCTCGCGACGCGATGGCCTCGGCGGCGCAGAACGACCGAGCGCCGTCTTCCATCGCCGCCTACCGGTCGCAAGTCAGGGGACGACGTGCGACCGCAGCACGGCGGCTTCGTCGCGCAGGAGGTTGGCGCGGTCGAGCTGGCCCATTCGCTCGTACTCGTCGGCTGCGTGATCGCGCTCGTCGATCTGCTCGATGACCACGTCGAGGATCTCTCCTTCGGTGAGGTGCCGGCGAACGGCCTCGCTTCGTCCGACGCCGTGTACGGCTCCAGCGATCGCGCCGGACCCAACCGCGCTTGGGGGTTCCGGTCGGGCGACAGCCTCGGAGTTGTCGATCGCCGAGAGGGCGGTGCGCAGAGCCGTCACGGCCGTTCGGTCGCGCTGCTTCATGGCGTCGGTGAGGGCACCGCGCAGGCGATCCCGCAATGCCTCGTCGTCGGCCATCGACGCACGGTAGAGGTTGCCGGGCCGCTCCGGGTCCCAGGGTTTCGTAGCGTTCAGCCGCTGGCGGCGGCGAACATCGCCTCCAGCTCCCGACGCGTCTCTGGTCCGCTCGGCTGGAACACGACCTCGGTGACACCCTTGCCGCCGAGGTCATCGATGCGGGCCTTGACCTCGTCGGGTGTGCCGGTCACCGTCGTCGACGGCAGCAACGTCCCGCCGGTCACGGCCCACGCCGCCCGGTCGACCTCGTTGAGGTGGATGCAGTGGCCGACGTGCACGCCGAGGTGGCGTTCGTCCTCCGGCCGCTCGTCGATCACCGCCAGCCACTCCGCCCCGCCGGGGATGCTCGGCACCGCGTCACGACCGTACAGCTCGTAGGTGGCGTGATGGGCGAGGGCGCCGCCCGGGCCGGCGGCGGCGAGCACGCGGTCCGAGGAGACGTCTTCGCCGGGCTCCAGCACCGTGCCCCAATAGAGGTAGGCGACCCAGTCGAAGACGCCGGGGTCAAGGCCTTCGAGGGTGGTGGTAGCGAACACCCCGTCATGATGGGCGGCCACGGCCCGGCCCTTCGGCCCGAGTGCGCCGATGAGGATCGGCACGTCGATCGGGCGAGCGGGGGCGCTGCCGTCGGGGTGCAGCATCTGCATCCGAGCGCCGTCCCACGTGACGACCTCGCCGCGCAACAGCCCGCAGTAGGCGTCGATGTAGGCGGTCATGTACGACCACGGGATCGCCCGGTAACCCATCGCCCGCCGGCCCGTGAACCCGGTGCCGAACGACACCGCCACTCGCCCCGGAGCCAATCCGGCCAGCGTCGCCGTTGCCGCCGCGTTCGTCATCGGATGGCGCAGACTCGGCACGAGGACGCCCGGGCCGAGCCCGATTCGAGACGTCCTCTCGGCGGCCAACGCCAGCGACATCCACACGTCGGGGCTCTGCTGCGGCGTGTCGTACAGCCACGCCCGCTCGTAGCCGATCTCCTCCGCGATCTTGATGTCCTGCGGCGACGACATGGTCGTCGGGAAAGCACACGAGACCTTCACCTGCAACCTCCCTGATCAGAATGCCCAGGGTCTAGCACGCACATCGCACGCCACCCGATTGATCGTCAAGGGGACCCCGATCATTACGGTGAGGGCATGAGCCCGTCGTTCGGCATTTTCGATCACATCGAGGACATCCCCGGTACTCCGACGCCCCAGCTGCTGAAGGACCGGCTCGATCTGATCAAGATGGCTGACGAAGCGGGCTTCGCTGGATTCCACCTCGCCGAGCACCACGGGTCGGATCTGTGCATGGCTCCGAACCAGGAGGTGTTCATCGCTGCCGCGTCGCAGATCACCAAGAACATCCGGCTCGGGCCGATGGTGAAGCTGTTGCCGTTGCATCATCCGGTGCGGATCATCGAAGACATGGTGGTCGTCGACAACCTGACGAACGGTCGGCTCGACTTCGGCGTCGGCCGCGGCGTAGCACCCATCGAGCACTACTGGTTCGGTAGCAACTGGCCGGAGTCGAGAGACCGGTTCGTCGATGTCCTCGGCATCATCTGCGACGCGTTCGCGACGGGCGAGATCAGTAGCGACAACTCGAAGTTCTACGACTTCCCGACGATCCCGTTGTCGACCAAGCCGGTGCAGAACCCGATCCCGTTCTGGTATCCGGGCAGTCCCGTCACCGCCGGGCGCCACGGGATGAGCTTGATGTGGCCAGGCCCCATCGACCAGGCCTCGCACGATCTGTATGTCGAGACGTGGTACGCCCACAAAGGCGACACTCACCGGGTCGACGGACCGAGCTCTGTGCCACGCGTCGGCTGCACCATGATCCTGGCGATCGCGCCGACTGAGAACGAGGCCCTCGGAATCGTCCGTCGCGGTATGGACGGGTTGCTCCGTCGGGCTCACAACGTGCACAAGCACGATCATCTGGTGGTGTCCGAGGACGAGTGCGACGCCGCGCTCGAACCGCTTCGCGGCATCGTGGCGCACATGGAGGATGCCATCCACTTCGGTGCCGGTACCGCTGAGCAGATCGAGGATCGCTTCGCCACCATCCTCGCGACCGGTCTCACGGATTACATCGTGCTGCAGCTTCCGGTTGGTGACATGACCCTCGACGAAGCCAAGCGAACAATGGACACCTTCTGCAGCGACGTGAAGCCCTCGCTCGAAGCAACCGCCGATTAGCGGAGTACATGACCGCACCAAACCGGTCAGGACAGCACCGCCGATCACGTCGCGGGCGGGTTCGCCCGGGTGACGAAACCCAGCACGTCGACGAGCACGTGGGTCGGCACTCCGCGGTTGCGCACCGCGATCGAGCCGTCGGCGCCGACCGGGGTGAGCACCAGGTTGGGCACGTCGACGTTGCCAGTGAAGTTGAGGTTCGACGTCTCCGGCGCAATCGTCCCGCCGGGGAAAACCGTGGCGTAGCCGGCTCCCTCGCTCTGCGTGACCGTCACGTTGAGCACCACCGCGGTCGCGCCGGCGGGGACCCGGCCGATGCCGCGTAGATGCACCGGGACGACATCGCCATCGGCGAGCTTGCGTGACGGAATGCCGAGTCCGCTTCGCGAGTCGGCGACGCGGACGGGCTCGATCGCCGTGATCCGGTCTCCGCCCGGGGAGAAGGCGCCCATCACGTCGATGACGAGGTGCGTCGCCGCGTCGTCCACCCGCACCGCGATGCGACCGTCCGCGCCGACCGGGACGACCGCCAGGTTGGCACGATCGGCGCGCTCGGTGAAGTTGAGGCTCGAGGCTTCCGGCGTGGCGATTCCGGACGGGAACGCACGCACGTAGCCCGCCGCCTGTGCCTGCGTCGCGGTGATGTTGACCACGACCGCCGACGCATCGTCGGGCACACCGGCGACACCGGCGACCGCGACCGGGCGGGTCTCACCGATCTCGAAGCGGTGGGCTGGACCGCCAGTGCCGTTGCGCGTGTCGAGCACGCGTGTCGGGGCGGCACCCACGTAGCCGAGCGCAACGGGATCGACCGAGCCGGTGTCGAACCAGCCGGCGACGTCAGCGACGATGTGCGTCGGCCCGAAGGAGTTGAACAGGCTAATCGTCCCACCCGCACCGACGCGTGCCAGGACGAGGTTGGCGACGGCGTCGGGCGAACCGACGTTGAGGTTCGACGTCGCCGGGGCGGCTGGATCGACTGCTGCTCGGTCGTCGTGGATCGCCAGATCGTCGCAGCAGTTCGGTCGGCGCGGCCGCACGGCGACGAAGCCGGGACCCGGAGCCTCGACCGCCGTGACGTTGAGCAGGACGGCACTGACGCCGGTCGCGGGCACTCCGAACCTCCCGGTGACCTTCAGCTCGTGGTTCACGACCGCGTCGTGGCGCACGACCCGGCTGTCACTCGGCGACCAGCCACCACCAGTTCTCACCGGCCCGTTGCGGATCCCGAGCCGTGCCCTGGTGTCGAGCACGCGCGTCGGTGTCAGCGGGTGGAACGTCCCGGCAGTGTCTCCGGGCGCGCCGTGGTCGTACTGGCAGGTGTAGAAGCCGAAGCACACCGCGTCGAGGTCGATGGTGGGCACCGATCCGGGGGCGATGTCGGCGATCGCCTGGATGCGACGGCCGGTCGCCATGTCGCGCACGAACAGCACGTAGCGCCCGGACCATCCGACGCCTGCAGTCCAGCGTGTGCCCCGATTCGTCGACGTGGCGAACGAGCCGATCTCGTCGCCGGTCGCGTTGCGAGGCAGCGGCGGGATGAACGGATCGAACTCGACGGTCCCGAGTTGGAACGCGTCGATCTCGACCCGACCGTCGGGGACGTCGCTGCTCGACACGATCGTGCCGTCGATGCGGAATCCGACCGCACCGTCGAACGCTTGGCCGAGCTTCGGCAACGTGACGTCCCCTATCGTCAACCAGTTCGGGCCCATCGACACGTCGCGGTGGATGTGTGCCCCGCCGACGGCGAGCGTCCAGGGGTCGTAGGCGTGACTGTCGGGATAGAACTCGAACCTCGCCCACGCCGGGGATCCGGGCACCGCGAAGTCGTCGAGCTGTCCCGCCGCGTTCCAGTATCGAACGATCTCGTAGGCGGGCGCTGGGCCGCCGTCGAGGTCGACCCCGACATGCCCCACGAGCCCGGCTGCGTCGACCCTTCCGATCTGCCCGCTCAGCTCGACCTGGGCCGATGCCGGAGCCGACACGGCCACGGCGACGAATGCCGCCCAGGCGACGAGCCCCGCTAACCGGCGACGAGCCGACGCGCTCATCCTCGACAGCATCGCGCACACGACCATCGCCCGGACCTCGCCGGTACTAGTGACAAGTAGGCCGCGGTTGAGCCGCTTGCCGCCTCACCGTTCCCGGAGCTCGGCGAGCACGACAGCGTTGGGCTGATCGTCCCAGGTCGCGGTGAGCCCGATGGCTGGGCGAGGTCCGGGGACGGGGCGTCGGAACACGGTCAGCTCGAACCGGTCGTTGTGGAGAACGACGTTGGTTGCGTCATCAGATCCGAGCTCGAAACCGTCGACCGGCACTCGCTCCAGCGTCCAGCCACCACCTTGGATGCGGACGTTGCTCGGCGCGACGTACCAGCGGCCGTCGTACACGGCCATGCCGAGCGCCTCGCCCTGACCCGTCATGGCAACGGCCGCGAGCATGATGACCAGCAGGGGGTCGCGCAGCCCGTCGTACACCCAGCGGGTGCCGAGCACGGAGTGCTGCATCTCGGTGATGAGGGCGCCCTCGGCGCCCTCGAGGGGTTCGTCCCGGTAGGTGAGCGGGACCTGCAGCAGCGTGCCGCCGGCGGTGACGAGATGGGTCTCCATGCCGACGCGACCGTTGGGATCGTCGAAGCGATAGGACCCGATCACGTCGATGGGAACGTCGGCGGGGGGACCCCACGGTTGGGTCGGGGCCCAATTGGCGATGAGCTCGTCCTTGGTCGGCGTGAGAGTCGCTCGGTGGAAGATGGCCATGGTCGGGTGAGCGTAGGGCACCTTGCGCGCCGCAGGTCGACCCTGGTCACCCGGCGCGTTCCCTGGGGTTGTGGTCTCTCGAAGGCGTTATGGTCGGAGCACGTAGAGGTCGTGGGCGCGCCCTTCGGGCAGGTGGCCGCGGTCGCGCTCGGCCCAGCGGTCGGCGGCGTCAACGCTGTCGCGCGGTCGGCAGGGTAGTGAGCGGTGTGTGAGAGCATGGGACGATCCCTTCGTATGGCGAACGAGGCCACGAACAGACCCCTGAG
>DASUEW010000815.1:0-6429 GCA_036274875.1 Ilumatobacteraceae bacterium | reverse complement strand
GACACCGAGCCCGATCATCAAGCCGTAGGCACGCAGGTTGAGCGGCCCGATCTCGATCACGCTGCCTGGCGGCGCCGGAAACGTGGCGAACAGCACGACGATCAGATCCCCGGGACGGTCACTGTGACGACTTCTGCGTCGTGACCCGCTTGGCGAACTCGACGGTCTCGGCGAAGATCAGTTCGCGGTCGTAGTCCTGCGTCGCCACGTGGTAGCTGCGATCGAGCCAGGTGTGGTCGACCGGGCCGCCGTAGTTGGTGGCGAGGTACTCGCTCCCCGCCGGCTCGACGACGTGGTCCTGATGCGACGTGAACAGCCGCAGCGGCATCTTCAACTCGTCGTAGCGGTCGCTCATCCGCGCCAGCCCGTCGTTCATCAGCGACAGCAGGGCGCGCAGCGGCGTGCCGTCGTAGGCGATCTCGACGGCATCGGGATCGGCGACGTCGGATCCGATTCCGGGCATCGTCTCGCTGCCATCGGCGAGCATCTCGGCGAGCATCTCGATGACCTCGGGCGGCGGTGGAACCGTGGCGGGGTTGACGCACACCAACCCGGCGATGCCGGGGTGCTGGAGGCCGGTCCACAACGTCAGTGATCCGCCCATGCTCAGTCCGGCGACGACCACTGCGTCGGTGCGAGCGGCCAGCCGCTGGTACGCCGACTCGACCTCGGCGGTCCAGTCGTCCCAGCGGGTGGGGATCATGTCGTCGATGGCCGTGCCGTGTCCCGGCAACCGCGGCAACTCGATGTGGAAGCCGGCGGCGGCGAGCGATTCGGCCATGCCGCGCATCGACGACGGGTTGCCGGTGAACCCGTGGAGGGTGAGCACGCCCGTGCCGAGGGCGCCTTCGTGCGACCACGCTTCGGCGCCCGGAAGAACAGGCGCGGTCACTGGTCCACCGCAATGATGATCATGGGCGTTCGTTCTACAGCATCGCAGGGCGAAGTCCACAGCGGTCACCGTCGGGTTGACCCGCCGGTCAAGGAGCGGCTGAACTGAGGTCGTGGCCGGAACCGTCGATGCACACGAGCGTGAACGGCCGCGCCAGCACACCGAGCAGGGCAAGGAACGCAAACAGCAGTTGGTCGAAGCGGCGATGGAGTTGTTCGCCGAGCGGGGCTACGCGGCGACGCGCATCGCTGACATCTGCGACGCCGCCGGCGTCGCCAAAGGTCTCTTCTACTGGTACTTCCCGACCAAGCACGACTTGTTCGCCGAGTTGGTGCGCTCGATGCGCCAGCGTCTCCGCCGGGCCCAAGGAGCCGCCCTCGACCCCGGTGCCGACGCCCTCACCCACATCCGTCAAGGCGTCGAGGCGAGCGTGCTGTTCATGGCCGAGCACGCCCCCTACTTCGCTCTCCTCCAGGTCGAGCGCACCGACCCGCACCTGGCCGCCGTGCTGCGCGAGGGGAGCGACGTCTACCTGCGTGACGTGCTCACCCACATCCGTGAGGCCCAGCGCGATGGCCAGATCGCCGACACCGATCCGACGCTCCTCGCGCTCGGCGTGCTCGGCGCCGTGTCGTCGTTCAGCAACGCCTGGCGCAACGACCGGATCGACCTGTCAGCCGCCGAGCTCGCCACCTTCGTGGCCGACTGGGTCGTCCGCGCGCTAGGAGAACCTGCCCGGGTTCGATAGGCGGAGCCCAACGAGCCCGGACGAGCCGCCGACCAGACCTGCACGCCGCGAGTGTGGGGTGAGGCGGCTCAATCAGATTACGTCAGTTCGCCTTCGAGCTCGGGGTAGCGGGCGAGCAGCACCGACACGAACGCGTCGACGAGGGTGGGCTCGAACTGGGCTCCGCGCCCGGACACGATGAACCGGGCCGCCTCACCCATCGGCCAGGCCCGCTTGTACGCCCGCCGGCTGCACAGGGCGTCGAACACGTCGGCGAGGGCGACGATGCGTCCGGAGAGCGCGATCGACTCGGCCCGATGCCCGTACGGATAGCCGCTACCGTCCCACCACTCGTGGTGCGAGATCGCGATCTCGGACGCCAGCTGGAACAGCGGCGACGAGCTGCCGGCGAGGATCTGATTGCCCACGGTGGTGTGGATCTTCATGATCTCGAACTCCTCGACGGTGAGCGGGCCGCTCTTGAGCAGCACGGCGTCGGGCACCGACACCTTGCCGATGTCGTGAAGTCGCGCCGCCAGCCGCAGCCGCTCGGCCCAGTCCGGGTTCTCACCGAGGGCGTGGGCGATCTCGGCTGCCATGTCGCCGACCCGCTTGGTGTGCTGGCCGGTGTCGGTGTCGCGGAACTCGGCAAGGACAGCAAGCCGCTCGAACGCATCGAGCTGGTTCGCCGACCGCACGATCGGTTGACCGTCGGTGGTGACCATCGCCTCCAGCTCATGGGTACGCAGCCGCAGGATCTCAGCCTGCTGGCGGGCGGTGGCCGTCTCGTGCGCCACCTGAAGCGTGCGGAGCCGGAGGTCGGTGGCATGCGTGAACATCTGGCGGTACTGCGAGTCGTGCTTCTCGCGGCGGTCGAGTGCCTCTTCGAATCGTCCGCTGCGCTTGAACGCCGTCGCCAACAGATCGTTGATCTCGAGCTCGAACTCGCGGCTCGCGGTGCGCTCGGCCATGTCGAGCGCGGCCTGGAGCACCGAGATCGCCTCCGACAACGCGCCACGCCGCAGCGCGACCCGACCCTCGGCCATCATCACGCCGAGCTGCGTCGCGGGCACCGGCTCGATGCCGTGGTCGGCTCGTTCTTCCCACACCCGCCTGGCCTCGGCGAAGCACTCGGCGGCACGCTCGTGATCGGCCAGGCCCATGTAGGCCTCGGCGAGGTCGGCGAGCAGGTTGCTCACGATGTCGGGGCTGTGCTTGCGGGCGAGCTCGACCGCCCGCCGGCCGAGACTGACGGCCGGGAGGTACTCCGAGCGGGAGGCCCGGATGCGAGCGATGTTGCCGAGCACGAGCGCCGCGAAGCCGAAGCGCCCGAGCGGTTCGTTGACGGCCAGCGCCGACTCGTACGTGACGATCGCCCGGTCGTTGTCGCCCATCGAGTGGTACACCGCGGCGACGGTGTTCAAGATGTTGCCCTCGTCGACCTGGTGGTCGGTCGTTCGGTAGATCTCGAGCGCCCGCAGGCAGTGCTCGAGGGCCTCGGAGAAGTTGCTCGCCTGGTAGTGCACGATTCCGATCAGGTGAACGGCCCACGCCTCGATGAGCGTCGCCGCGGTGGTCGACGCGATCTCCGACGCCTCCATCGCCAGGCCGAACGCCTCGTCGGCATCGCCAGCGCCGTGGGCGAGGCTCGCCAACCGGTACAACGCCTCGGCCTCGCCGACGCGATCGCCGTCGGCGCGTGCGACGACCCGGGCCTGGAGCGCGAATTGGCGCGACGCACCAGGATCGTTGTCACGGCATGCCGCGGCATCGTCGAGCAGTTGGCGGACGCGCACCGACGTCGATTTCTCGAGCGCTGGGGTTGCGTGCGGTTCCGCTGACACTACATGGCAGGCTATCTGGGGGTGTCATCTGCCGTGTGTGGTTCAGGTCCGTATCCTGGGCCGTTGCATGCTTGGGATGAGTCGCCGGAGCCGCCAGCTGGAGAGCGCGGCCGTCACCGCGTTCTTGCCGGTCGCCGCCTTGGTGCCGTTCTGGTTGCTCACGATGGCGATCGTGTGGCTCCCGCTGCGGTTGGTGTGGGACATCCCGATCTGGGTGCTGCCTGCAGCGTGGCTGGCGCTCGGCGCGCTGTTGTTCGTCCGCCCCGTGCAAGTCGCCGTACTGACGCCGTTGCTCGGTGCCCGTCGGCCCGACCCCCGGGAGCTCGACATCATCGGTCCCGTGTGGACCTCGCTGGCGGCCCGCAACGACCTGCAGCCGGACGACTTCGTCGTGCGAATCCTGCCGTCGGACGAGCTCAACGCGTTCGCGTGCGGTGGGCACCTCGTCGTCGTGACATCGTTCGCCGTCGATCGCCTGACGCGACCGGAGCTCGCCGGGGTGCTCGCCCACGAGCTCAGCCACCACCTCGGCATGCACACCGTCGCGCTGACGCTCGGTCACTGGTTGTCACTGCCGATCGTGCTGTTCGCCCGCTTCGGGTTCTTCCTGCAGAACGTCGCCCGCGCGGCGACCGACAACTTCGCCGCCCACTCGCCGGCCTTGACCGCGGTCGGACGCCTGGTCGGAGGCGTGTTGACCTCGATCTCGTGGGTGTTCCTGGCCGCGCTGTACGCGTCCGACGCGCTCGCCAACCTCGTCGGCCACTCGTCGGAGTTCGAAGCCGACCGCCGTGCCGTTCGCATGGGCTACGGACGCCAGCTGGCCGAGGCGTTGCGGCGAGTGATCTCGCTGGGCGGCGGCACCCGCACGATCGGGTGGCGGGCCCGTCTCGGCGCGTCACATCCGCCCGCTCGCACCCGAGTCGCCCGCATCGAGGCGATCCTGCGCCACCCCAGCGGGCTGTAACAATTTGAGCCGGCTCAATCAGACGCTGACCGCGATGTCCGCCACCACTGCGGCGGTCAGGGAGATCAGGTCGGTGGTGCGGACCTCGACGTCGACGCCACGCTTGCCGCCACTCACGTAGACGGTCTCGAACAGCTCGCTCGTCTCGTCGACGACGGTCGGCAGGCGCTTCTTCTGCCCGAACGGACTGATCCCGCCGAGCACGTACCCCGTGACCCGCTGGGCACGCTCCGGGTCACACATCTCGACGCGCTTGGCGCCGAGCGCGGCGCCGACCGCCTTGAGGCCGACCGTGCTACTCACCGGCACGACGGCCACCGCCTCGCCGCCGTCGCAGGTGACGATGAGCGTCTTGAACACCTGGTCATGGTCGAGTCCCAGCGCCTCGGCCGCCTCCCGACCGAAGTCACGCCGCGACTCGCCGCGCTCGTACTCGAGCACCCGGAACTCGACCCCGGCTGCTTCGAGGGCGCGGATCGCCGGCGTCATCAGCGGTGAGTATGGTCCGAGAGTGCGCACGTCCGTTGAGCCGTCCCTCAACGCTGCCGACTATCCGTTCTCCCAACGCATCAGGGTGCGCTTCGCCGAGACCGACGCGATGGGGATCGTCCATCACAGCAGGTACCTGCCGTACTTCGAGGAAGCTCGCGTGGCCTACCTGCGCCACGTCGGCCATCCGTACGACGAGGTACGGGCGCAGGGCGTCGAGATGGCCGTGCTCGAGGCGTTCGTGCAATACCGCAAGCCGCTCGAGTTCGACGACGTGTTCGACGTCCACGTCACGATCGCCTCACTCGGGCGCGTCACGTTCCAGATGGCCTACCTGTTGACGGTCGGCGCCGTGGTCCACGCCACGGGAGTCACGGTGCACGGCTGCATCACACCCGACGGCCGTGCCACCCGGATGCCGCCCTGGCTCGCCGAGCTCGCGATCTCGTGAAGTTTCGGCGCCGTGACAGCGCCGAAACTTCATGAGATCGAGTCGTTCGCCGAGACCTTCCGCGGTCGCGTAGGTGTCGTCCGAATCGGTCCAGGTCGGGTCGAACGCAACGCGGTCGAGGACGATCGCCAGGTCGCGCACGTGCTCGGAACGACGCGGATCGGCCATCGCCCACCGCCGGGCGAGCTCGGGGTTGGAGCAGGCGGTGTCGATCCCGCGTGCCGCCGCGGCCCGCGCGAATCGGTCCTGCAGCAGACCCCACCGGCCCCGCCGACGGCGGTGAACGGCGAGCCGTACGAACCACGCCCCACCAAGTCCCAGGGCGACCACCAGAGCGGCACTGGTCAGCTCGAGGGAGTTCTCGGCGACCGCCGCGCCGATGGCCCGTGTCACGTCGCCACCGACGGATCCGGCGTCGACCTCACCGCCGAGCGGCACACTGGCCGTGGGGTCGAAGGCCTGCCATCCGGATTCGGGGAACCACACCTCGACCCACGCGTGGGCGTCGGACGCGCGGACCTTCCAGACACCTGAGATCCGGTCGCGCTCTCCTGGCAGGTACCCGGTCGCCAATCTCGCCGGAACGCCCTGCGTGCGGAGCATCACGGCCAGCGCCGACGCGATCTGCTCGCAGAACCCTCGGCGCGACGAGAACAAGAAGTCGTCGACGGCATCCACGCCCTCGGCGGGCGTCGGTGCGTCGAGGTCGTACACGACGTTCGCCCCGATCCACGATTCGAACGCGAGCACCATGTCGAATGTCGAGGCGCTCGACGCCGCGAGCGTGCTCGCCAGCTCGCGGGTCCGTTCCGTCGTCGATGCCGGGACCTCGAGGTAACGCCGGACCGGCTCGGGGTCGAGATCCGAGCGGACGATCACCTCGAACGCATCCTCGGCCTCGCCACGCACTCGGAGGCCTGCGAGGCGCTCGGCCACGTCGCCCTGGGCACGCAACGACTCGGCGGTCACGTCCGGACGCTCGGACACGACGGTGTAGACCGCGCCCTCGGTGAGCACGACGTCAGAACGCAGGGCACCGTCAGGTCGCCGCCAGACGGC
>DASUEW010000814.1:0-3206 GCA_036274875.1 Ilumatobacteraceae bacterium | reverse complement strand
CGCTGGCGGAGATCGTCCACTGGGACGGCTGGTAATCCGGCGATGCACTGTCCGCCACGAGGTTTGTGTCACCGAAGCCGGGTGCGGAGCCCGGTTTCGGTGACACAAACCCGGAGGAAGGCCGCTCGGGCTGCGCTCGTGGGAGTGGCGGCCATCATCGGAGCCGCCTGCGGCGATGACGAGGCGGACCCGCCGTCGGCCGCGTCGTCGACGGCCGTCGTGACATCCGCGGCGTCCCCGACGATCGATCCGATCTCCACGACGACCACCACGACGATCATCACGACGACCACCACCACACCGGCCACCACTACCACGACTCCGGCGAGCACCACCACGACCACGACGACCGTGGCGGCCGTGCCTTCCGGGTGGGTCGAGGTCGACGACCTCCCCGCGTGGGCGTTCCCGCCGTGCTGTGCTGACACGTGGAAGGCACCGGGACCGTCGCCCGCGCTGCCGGCCGATGGCGCCCCTCTCGAGGACGGCGTCTACTTCGCCTACATCACAGCCTGGTCGCCAGCGCAGCCCGACACGGTGACGCTCGAGATCCACCGATTCGTGCGCTGCGGGTCTCGCGCCGACGACGCCTCAAGTGAGTGCTCGAATTGGGGGCCTGACGAGGTCTACGTCGAGGCCGACTCGATCGGGCGGGAGATGACCCTCGACGACCAGTTCGAGGTCGGGATCACCGGGTTCGAGTGTCAGGGAACCGACATCGGTGGCCAGTCGTTCCGGGGTGACGGGTCGTCGCTCGCACGATTGTGGTCCGCACTCGAGGCCGACTACGCCAGATGGGTGCGCGGTCCGCTCGACACCGGTGTGCCCGCCGGCGACCTCACCGTCCAGCTCGATGCCGATCCGGCGTCACCGTTCAAGCGGACCTGCGACGACGTCTTCGGTGCCTACTTCGATCTCGTGTGGACTGTCGCCGACGGACCTTCGCTGCTGTTCCAATCCCTCCTCACATTCGACCTGGGGTCGGACGCACCGACGCCCCGACGGCCGGAGCAGCTCCTGTTGCCGCCCGCCGCACTCGAGATCCGCGACGGACATCCGGTGATCTACCTGTACGAGGGGTTCCGTTCCTGATCGAGTCGGGTCGATCGATCAGGCGCGAGTCAATCGACGAGTCGCAAGCCGGTCGGTGAGATGGACGGCTCGGCGAGGGGGATGTCGACGACGAACTCCGTCCGGTGGGCCGGGAACAGGTGCTCGCTCACCAGGATCGGTCGTCCGGTCAGATCCGTCGTGACCCTCCGGCAACGAAGAACCGGGGCGCCGACCTGCACACCGAGCAGTGTGGCGTCGGGCGGTTCGGCGGAGTCGGCACCGATCGTCTGTGTGGCGCCGCGCAGCTCGACGTCGAGCAACTCGTAGAACGGTTTGCGCTCGACGTCGTCGCGTGACAGCCGGCGGCCGAGCGCGGCAGGGCACCACACGGTGACAACCGCGAACGGTTCTCCGTCGGCGAGATTGACCCGCTTCACCCGCAGCACCTCGTCGGTGTCGAGCAGTTCGCGCACATGCGCCGGCGGCGACACGAACGCGAATTCCAGGACCCTGCGCTCGGCGCGCTTCCCACTCTCTTCGAGCTGGGCCTCGATCGTGCCCAACGTCTCGAGTCGCTGCCGGACGGGTTCGGTCGCGACGAACCATCCGAACCCCTGGCGCGCCGCGATCAGCCCCTCGTCGCGAATCGTCTCGAGCGCCCGGCGCACCGTCACCCGGCTCGCCTCGAACTCCGTCGAGAGCTCCGACTCGCTCGGCAACACCGACCCGGCCGAGGCCGATCGCAGCCGCCGCCGCAACTCGTCGGCGATCTCCTGGTATCGGATCTGCCTCACGGCCGCCTCCCCGACCGCAAGGCTCCGGTGTTCTGTCTGCCCCAGATGCACCGTCGGGCCCTCTGAAGCAGACAGAACGGGGGTGGGTGGCGGATGGGCATGAACTTGTATTATAGTTGTCTACATGACGCTTGGTGCCGGTACTCCGATCGAACTCGTGGAGCGGGTCTACGCGACGCTCCCAGAGCGCGCCGCGAGCGGCCGCGAACGGCTCGGCCGACCGCTGACCCTCACCGAAAAGATCCTGGTCAACCACCTCGACGACCCACACGGTGAGGAGATCGAACGCGGCGCCAGCTACAACGACTTCCATCCCGACCGGGTGGCGATGCAGGACGCCACGGCCCAGATGGCGTTGCTGCAGTTCATGACCGCCGGCCTTCCCGAGGTCGCGGTGCCGTCGACCGTCCACTGCGACCACCTGATCCAGGCCAAGGTCGGCGCCACGATCGACCTCGGTGTCGCGGTCGACACCAACCGCGAGGTGTACGACTTCTTGAAGAGCGTCTCGGCGCGCTACCAGATCGGCTTCTGGGGACCCGGCAGCGGGATCATCCACCAGGTCGTGCTCGAGAACTACGCGTTCCCAGGCGGGATGATGATCGGCACCGACAGCCACACCCCCAACGCCGGCGGGCTCGGCATGGTGGCCATCGGGGTCGGCGGGGCCGACGCGGTCGACGTGATGACCGGCTTCCCGTTCAACGTCCGCTGGCCGAAGGTGATCGGCGTGAAGCTGACGGGCAGCCTCAGCGGGTGGTCGAGCCCCAAGGACGTGATCCTCGAAGTCGCCAGGGTGCTCACCGTCGAGGGCGGAACCGGATCGATCGTCGAGTACTTCGGGCCGGGCGCCGACACGATCTCGGCCACCGGGAAGGCGACGATCTGCAACATGGGCGCCGAGATCGGCGCGACGACGTCGTTGTTCGGCTACGACCACAACATGTCGATGTACCTCAAGGCGACCGGCCGCGAGGCGATCGCCGACGCTGCCGACCGCGTGGTCGACGAGCTGCGGCCCGACGACGGCGCGACGTACGACCAACTCATCGAGATCGACCTCGACGAGCTGAAGCCGTTGATCAACGGACCTCACTCCCCCGATCGCGCGCACCGCGTCGGGCGCGACGTCGGCGACGCCGCACGTGCGAACGATTGGCCGCTCGAGATCTCGTCGGCGCTCGTCGGATCGTGCACCAACTCGTCGTACGAGGACATCACGCGCGCGGCGTCGATCGCCCGCCAGGCATCCGCCAACGGACTGAAGTCGAAGGTCGAGTTGCTCGTCACGCCTGGCTCCGAGCAGATCCGGGCCACCATCGAGCGCGACGGACTGCTCGCCGACCTCGAAGCGATCGG
>DASUEW010000813.1:0-2392 GCA_036274875.1 Ilumatobacteraceae bacterium | reverse complement strand
TCGGGCGGTGCAGGCCTTGGCCTGTCGATCGTCGCCGCGATCGTCGCCGCACACCACGGCAGCGTCGCGATGTCGTCATCCGATGCGGGCACCGCCGTCACCATCCGCCTCCCGATCTCGATGGAGACGCAGTGAACGACGTCATGTGGTACTTGAGTCGATCGACGGGCATCGTTGCCGCAGTGCTGGCCGTCGCCGCGCTCGCCTGGGGCTTCCTGTTCTCGGCCCGCGAGACCGGGGCGAGGTATCGACCGGCCTGGTGGCTCGACCTGCACAACTGGCTGGGCGGCATCGCCTTGATCTTCACGATTGCCCACATCGTGACCTCCTATCTCAACGGTGACGCCGGCCTGAGTTTGGCGAGCCTGTTCGTTCCCGGCGTCGCTTCGTCCGAACGCCTCGCGCTTGCCTGGGGTGTCGTCGCCACCTACCTGATCGCGACCACCGTGCTCACGTCGTGGCCACGCAAGCTGTTCTCGCGCAGGATCTGGCGCGTGGTGCACCTCGGCTCCGTGATCGGGGTGGCGCTCGCGTTCGTGCACGCCTACCAGATGGGCACCGAGGGATCCGGGCGACCGTTCCGGATCGGCATGTTGTTGCTCGTCGCGGTCGGCACCTACACGTTGTTCATCCGACTGGTCGGGGTGTTGGCCCTCCGGCGATCCACGACCCGGGCGCGTTGAGATTCACAGCTGGCACACAGCCGGTTCGCACCTGGGTCCGAACCTCGTCGGCCTCAATGGATCCATGGAACGACCGTCCCCGACAGACCAACGCTTCGAGCGCGTGGCGGCGTCGGAGCAAGCGACACGGCTGGCAGCGTTGAACGCACGTCGGCCCCGGAGTGCGGCCGCCCCCGCTCCGAGTCGGGGCGGCCTACAGCCCACCACAGAGCGCGACGCGTTGAACGCCCGACTCGACGCACTCGCCAGCCGGCGGAGTCTCCCCCCGCCGCCGGCACCCGTCGGCTCTTCAGCGCCGAGCCCCGCCGGCCGACGCACCCGCCGCCGACATGCCGCACGAGGCGCACGTGCCGCTGCGCTCGGCCTCAGCCTCGCCTCCACTGGGGCGCTCGCAACGCTGTTCGCCGTCACCGGCGGCCGGGCCTCAGCCGGCAACCAGGTCGCTGCGGCGACCGTCGTGGCCAGCCCACGATCAGCGACACCGACCGAACCGGCGAGCGCTGCGTCGACGTCTACCGCGGCGCCGACGCAGCCGCCGGCCACGACCACACCGGCCGCCACCGTCGCCACCCCCGCGATCGTCGACGGCGCGGTCTTCAACAACAAGTGGGGTGACGTCCAAGTCGAGGCCACGTTCGCCCCCGACGGCACACTGCTCGACGTGACCACGCTGCAGACCCCGTACCGCGACGGCAAGAGCGTCCGGATCAACGATCGAGCCATACCCCAGCTCAACTCCGAGGCACTCACCTCCCAGAGTGCCAACGTCGACACCGTTTCCGGCGCCACCTACACCAGCAACGACTATCGCCGCTCACTCCAGTCCGCGATCGATACCGCTCGTACAGCCGGCCTGACCGCGATCGCCTGATGGGCACCCCCCGCACTCCGTCCGGGGTCGGTCTCCAGCACGTCGAACACGTGATGGGGACCGCCGTGTCGTTCGACATCCGCGACACCATCTCGCACCGAGGTGGTCTCGACGAGGCCATCTCCTGGCTCCATCACGTCGACCAAACCTTCAGCACGTACATCGAGGACAGCCCCATCTCTCGGCTCGGTCGAGCCGAGATCACCCTCGACGACATCGACGACGACGTCACCGACGTCCTGGTGCTCTGCGAACGCCTCCGCGACGACACCGACGGCGCCTTCGACGCCTTCGCCGTACCAGCACCGAACGGCACCACCCTCGACCCATCCGGCGTCGTCAAAGGATGGTCCATCGAACGTGCCGCTCGGCTACTCGAAGCGCACGGCCACCGCGACTTCAGCATCAACGCCGGCGGTGACATAGCGATCCGCGGCCGGGCCGCACCCGACACGCCGTGGACGGTCGGCATCCGCCACCCCGACGACCGCGACACCTTCGCGACGGTGCTCGACGTCGTCGGACCCGCCGCAGTGGCGACGTCAGCCACGTACGAACGCGGCGCCCACATCATCGATCCCCGGACTGGTCAACCCACCACCGAACTCGCCAGCGTCACCGTCATCGGGGCCGATCTCACACTGGTGGATGCCTACGCCACTGCGATCTTCGTCATGGGCCTACCCGGGCTCGACTGGCTCGCCCGACACCCCGGCCACGAAGCGATGGCGATCACCCACGACGAGCGGGTGCACGTGACACCCGGCTTCGCGCTGAACGGGCTCGAACACCGTGCGCCTCACCAACCTGCGGCCCGTCTCCACCATGTGAGCCGGTA
>DASUEW010000812.1:0-4858 GCA_036274875.1 Ilumatobacteraceae bacterium | reverse complement strand
GTGTCGGCCGGCGCGTCGAGACCGGCCTCGGCGAAGAGGTCCTTGTTGTACCAGAACCCGACCATGCCGACCTTCCACGGCAGGCCGTACGCCACGCCGTCGACCTCGAACGACCCTGTGCCGGTGAGCTCGTCGGCGACGTCAGCGACGTCGGCGGTGATGTCCTTGACGAGCCCGGCATCGACCTGTTGGATCAGGCCCCCACCGCCCCAGGACTGGAACAGGTCGGGTACGTCCCCGGCCTGCATGTTGGTCTGGATGGCGGCCTTGAACGCCTCGTTCTCCATCACCGTGACGTTGATCGTGACGTTGGGGTGGTCGGCCATGAACTGGTCGGCCACGGTCTGCCAGTTGGTCGTGCTCGGTTCGGTGTTCTGGATGTGCCACCAATCGATGGTGACGGGCTCGCCGTCGCCGGCCGGTGCGGCGGTGTCGTCGGCCGGTGCGGCGGTGTCACCGGCCGGTGCGGCGGTGTCGCCGGTGGTCGGCTCTGGCGCCGACTCCTCGTCGTCGTCGCCGCAGGCGCCGGCGACGAAGACGAGCGCAGCGACGAGCGCCAACGCTCGGCGCGTGGTGCGTGTCCTGGTCATGTGGGTTCCCCCTTGTGTGGTGTAGCGGTGGTGTGGTGTAGCGGGTCTTGGTCCGTCCGCGTCGTGGGTGGGCGGTCGATGAACCGACGATCACGTGCCGCGGGACGGGCCGGAGCACCGGTTCGTAAACGTTTCCGAAATGAGTGCCACGAACACCGCATGCCGGTCATGATCGACGTACCTCGGCGGTCGACCGACGCACCACGAGTTGTGTGGGCAGGGTGACGTGGCGCTCGTCGAGCGGTCGCTCGGGATGTTCGATCAGGCCGATCAGCATGCGAATCGCCGCTCGACCCATTGCCTGGATCGACTGGTCGACGGTCGTGAGCGGCGGATCGACGAGCGCCGATTCGGGGATGTTGTCGAACCCGACCACCGACAGGTCGTCGGGAACCGACAGACCGAGCTCGGACGCGGTACGGAGCACCTGGATCGCCGACAGGTCGTTCGCGGCGAACACCGCGGTCGGCCGATCGGCGAGCGTGAGCAATTCGCGGGATGGAACGCGGGCGTTCTCCTCGGTGAAACCACCGACGCGGACGAGGTCGGGGTCGAATTCGATGCCGGCCTCGGCAAGCGCCTCGCGATAGCCCGCCTCCCGGTTTCGCGCCGACTCGAGGTCGGGTCGACCGGCGAGAAACCCGATCCGGCGATGTCCGAGATCGACCAGGTGACGCACCGCGGCGCGGGCGCCTTCGAGGTTCTGGGCGACCACTGTCGGGAGTTCCGAACCGCCGACGTGCGGGTCGACGGCCACGACCGGATTCGCCGTGGCGACCTGTACCACGGTCGGGGTCACGAGGATGATGCCGTCGGCCAGGGTGCCACCGAGGCGAGACAGGTAGCGGCGCTCCCAACCCTCCTGTCCGCTCATGCCACCCGAGTACACGATCAGCTCGAAGCCGGTGTCCTGCAGTTCTCGTGCTGCGCCCTTGAGCAGTTCGGCGCTGAACGGCTCGATCCCCGACACGAGGATGCCGACGACGTTCGTGCGGTGGTTGCGAAGGCTCCTGGCGATCAGGCTCGACTCGTAGCCGAGCTCGTCGATGACGACTCGGACCCGTTCCATCGTGCGAGCCGAGACGCCGTACCGACCGTTCACGGCCCGCGACACCGTCGCGATCGAAACCCCGGCGCGCGCCGCGACGTCCTCGATCGTCACTCTCGCGGCGTCCCTTGCCATGTCGATTCTTTCCCCCCGGCGGCACCGATCGCGAGCGGAGAGCAATCGATGTCGAGAACGTTTACGATTTTGGCAGACCCGGGCACGTCGATGCAAGGCCGACGGCGCGGTGAGCTCGGGCGCAGTGGAGCTCGCCGGCCGTCCGCCTCACGGCGCGGCGGGCGCGCCGAGGGCGTCGATGATCGCGTCGACGTCGTACACACACCCACCCCACGCCCCACCGCTCGCGGCCTGCAACGCGGCCCACAACCGGGTGTCGTCGGGCAGGTCAGCGCCGATCAGCGGTGCCGGTGTCCGGTTGGCCACCACGTCGGGCGGCACGAGCAGGTCGACCGTTCCCGACAGGTGGTGCGTGTCGACCCGGATCCGGATCGGGTCGCCATCGCGCACGCGGCCGATCGGGCCTCCGCCCGCGGCCTCCGGACTGACATGGCCGACACATGGACCGGTCGACACCCCGGAGAACCGACCGTCGGTGATCAACGGGATGCGTCCACCGTCGTCGACGTACTTGAGGGCCGCCGTCACCTGGTAGGTCTCCGGCATCCCGAACGACGGGCCGATCCCGACCAGGACCATCACCTCGCCCGGTGCGATCTCGCGTCGCTTGATCGCATCGATCGCGTCGGTCTCGGTGACGAACACCCGGGCTCGGCCCGTGATGTCGTAGACGCCGTCGGCGTCGAGGAGCGACGGCGCGATCGACGTGCTCTTCACGAGTGCTCCGTCGGGGGCGAGGTTGCCGCCGAGAATCGTGATCGTGCCCGGCAGGGGCGCGATCGCGATCGACCGGATCACCTCATCGGGGTCGATGCCCTCGACCGTCGCCAGCCGGTCACGCAACCGTGCCCTGCGTTCGCTCCCTTCCCACCATTCGAGGTTGGCGGCGAGCGTGCGACCCGACACCGTCGGAACGTCGAGCTCCAACGCGCCGGACGACGCGAGTTGCAGCATCACCTCGGGGACGCCTCCGGCCAGGAACACGTGCACCGTCGCGAAGTTCTTCGGCCCATTCGGCAGTGCATCGACGAGTCTCGGCACCCGACGGTTCACGGACGCCCAATCGGCGGCCGACGGGCGCGTCAGACCGGCGGCGTGAGCGATCGCCGGCAGGTGGAGGTAGAGGTTGGTCGAGCCGCCCACCGCGGCGTGCACGGCCATCGCGTTGCGCACCGCGGCATCGGTCAACACGTCGGCGGTCGTGGTGCCGGCGCGGCTGAGCTCGACGAGCGCGCTCGCCGACCGGCGGGCCATGTCGAGCCAGATCGGCGAACCGGACGGATGCAGCGCACTGTGCGGCAGGGTCCAGCCGAGCGCCTCGGCGACAACCTGAGACGTTGCCGCGGTCCCCATGAACTGGCAACCGCCGCCGGCCGACCCACATGCCCGGCAGCCCATCGTGGCGGCATGATCCAGCGTGATCTCGCCACGGGCGAATCGGGTCGCGAGCGTCTGCACGGCCGCTGTGTCCTCCGCTCCGTGCGCCAGCAGGGTCACGCCACCGGGAACGACGACCGACGGCGTCGACGGAACGCCGGCGAGTGCCATCATCATCGCCGGGAGACCCTTGTCGCACGTCGCAACGCCGAGCGTTCCGGCCCGGCTCGGCAGCGATCGGGCGAGTCGCCGCAGGACGATCGCCGCGTCGTTCCGGTACGGCAGCGAGTCGAGCATCGCACTGGTGCCGTTGCTGCGGCCGTCGCACGGATCGCTGACGTGGCCGGCGAAGGGCGTCGCTCCCAGTTCGGTGAGCCGGCGGGCGGCGGCGTCGACGAGCAGGCCGAGCTCCCAGTGGCCGGTGTGATACCCGAGCGCGACTGCCGAGCCGTCGGGACCGCGCAGGCCGCCGAGCGTCGACAGCACGAGGAACTCACGATCGGTGAGCCGTTTCGGAGCGAGTCCCATCGCGACGTTCTGCGTCCAACCGAACAACTCGCCGCTCGACATCGACGCCAGCCTCTCGGCTTCGAGTGGCAACGATCCCGCAGGCCCGTCGGTCGTGGTGGTGACGGTGTAGATCGACGCGTCGCCGGAATCGAACAGATCACTGTCCACGGGCTGATCAACCGACCGGGTTGACGAGTGTGCCGAGACCGTCGACCGTGATCGTGACGACGTCACCGGACGCGAGAGTGAACCCGTCGTCTGGCACGATGCCCGTGCCGGTCATCAGGAACGAACCAGCCGGGAACTCGTTGTCGCGGAACAGGTGCTCGACGAGTTCCTCGAACGACCGCTTGATGCGATCCAGTGCCGACGACCCCGTGAAGATGGTCTCGCCGTCCCGGGCGATGGACATCGCGATCTCGGTGTCCGACGGGAACGGCTCGTCGGTGAGCACCACACTCGGCCCGAGTGCAGCGGACGACGCGTACACCTTCGCCTGCGGTAGGTAGAGAGGGTTCTCGCCCTCGATCGATCGGCTCGACATGTCATTGCCGATCGTCGCGCCGACCACCTTGCCGGCGGCCGAGATGACGAGGGTGAACTCCGGTTCCGGAACGTTCCAGGTCGAATCACCACGGATCCGCACGGCACTGCCGGGACCGACGACGCGGTGCGGCGTCGCCTTGAAGAACAGTTCTGGTCGAGGTGCGTCGTACACGAGGTCGTAGAACGTGTCGCCGCCCGCCTGCTTCGACTCCGCGACGCGGGCCACGCGACTCCGCAGATACGTGACGCCCGCCGCCCACACCTCCTGCGAGCCGATCGGCGCGAGGAGGGCGGTCGGCGCGCCGGCGGGCTCCCCGGTGCCGAAGAGCTCCGCGACGTGGGCGACCGGGTCGTGATCGGTGAGCACGTCGTCGAGTCCGCCGGCGATGCGCCGGTACTCGCTGTCTCGACCCACCACCCAACCGCTTGCCGTGCGCGACAGTTCGTATCTCATGTAAATACCTCTCTCATGTCGACGTGGGTTCGGCCGATCGTCGATGCCCGGCGCGATGACGTCGATGCGGCATGCTCGCCTATCCCGTGCGCGATCTGCACGGTCGCCTTCGATGCCCAGTCGCCGCTCCAGCGGTAGACAGCGATGTCCGATCCGTCGTCCGCCGCGAATGAGAAGGTCGTCTCGTTCATGACCACG
>DASUEW010000811.1:0-10046 GCA_036274875.1 Ilumatobacteraceae bacterium | reverse complement strand
CGGGATGGGCGCGGGCATCAACGGCACATGGTTCCTCCTCACCGTGTCCACACAATCGGTTGCCGCGTTGGGCGCCCTCTTGCTCGGCCACGACCCCAGCGATCTGCTCGCGTTCGCCTGCATCGCCGCCTTCGTGCTCGGACTCGTGCTGTACGTCATCGTAATGACGATGGTGTTCATGCGGTGGACGTTCCAGCCGCTCGACCCCACCGAAGCCGATCCCCCGGCCTGGATCGCCGCGGGTGCTGTCGCGATCACGGTCCTCGCCGGGTCCAACCTGCTCGGGGTGCGCGACGCCTCGGCACGGGTCGAGCGCCTCGCACCGCTCATAGAGGGTCTCGTCGTACTCGCCTGGGCGACGGCGACGTTCTGGTTCCCGCTGATGATCGCGATCGGCATCTGGCGCCACATCGTGCGCCGGGTCCCGCTGCGTTACCACCCTTCCTACTGGTCGCTCGTGTTCCCGCTCGGCATGTACGGCGCGGCCACGTTCAGGATGGAATCCGTCACCCGTCTCGACCAGCTCGACGTGCTCCCCCAGTTCACGCTCGCCGTTGCGCTCGCCGCCTGGACGACCACGATGCTCGGATTGATGTGGCAAGGCGCTGAACTCGTGAGGTCGCGGGCTCCGGCGCATGCGCAAGGCTGACGTCGAGACGGGTCGTGATCTATCGTTCGGCGTGTGGCTCATGCGGTCGAGTTCGCCGATGTTCGGCGTCGTGTCGAGGAGTTCGGCGATCGCGCCACGCTCGTCACGATCACCGAGTCGAGCGTGCCACATGTCGTCTCGACGGTCGTCGAGGTGGTCGACGACCGTCTGCGCACCCGTGTCGGGCAGCGCACCGCGGCCAACCTCGTCGCGCATCCTGCGCTGTCGCTGGTGTGGCATCCGGCAGACGGCGGGGAGTATCAGCTCATCGTCGATGGGATCGCCGAACCGACCGCTGCCAACCAGAGTGTCGATGGTGTCACCACCGTCTCGATCGTGGTGACGGGTGGGATCCTGCACCGGCTCGCAGAGCTTCCGGGCGACGCTCCATCGTGCATCGCGTTGGGCGAGTAACGATCAATCTCGAGGCGGAACCGCGTGGTCGTGGTCGCCGCCGGACGCGGTGATCGTCGCCCAGGCTTCCGAACCGAGCAGCTGATGGGCAGCTGGGAACAGATCCGACTCCTCGCGCAAGATGTGATCTTCGAGTAGCTCGACGATCCGCATCGTCTGCGCTCGCGCGTCGTCACGCGACAGCAACTCCTCGAGCTCGCTGTGGTCGTGTTCGAATCGCGTCACGTACTCGGGGTCGATCCCTTCGGCAACGAGGGCCGCGAACACCCCGCGCTCCTCGCGGCGAGCGTGCGGCCCGAGCACGCGTGCCAACTCTGCGGTGAGCTCGGGTGCCTCGACGCCCGTCTCGTGCGCACGACGGAGTCGTGCGGTCAGTGCGAGGAAGCGTTCGTGATCGGCCGACAGGGCAGCGATCTCGGGCTCGGAGCGGCAGCCGCAGTAGTCACACACGTCAGGTCGACGCTAGCGGCACCCACGCGGGCATCGTCGGTGACGGCAACCCATGGCGGTCCGACCCCACTCGATCCCGAGTCCGCGCGCGGGCTGCGGTGTGCGATTCGCCGGGTGGCCCGTACCGTGTCACTTGTGACCCGACCCCCCGCTGACACCCGAGCCGCGAGCGAAGCAGTTCGCGTCGTCGAAGCCTCGGACGCGCCCTTGTCGATGAGTTGGATGTCTCCGAAGCTCGTCCCGGCCGACGTCGCGATCGCCGGTCGGGGCACGCACGCGCGCGTGGCGATCGCCGCCGGCGAGGCCGTCGCTGCGTTCGGCGGGTACATGGTCCAAGGTGACGTGTTGGCGGCCCTGCCGGCCCATCGCCGCTCATTGTCGATTCAGGTCGCCGACGACCTGTACCTCGTCGGCGCGGAGCAGCCAGAGCCGCACGACATGGTGAACCACTCGTGCGACCCGAACTGCGGGATCCTGGGAAGCACCGTCCTGGTCGCGATGCGTCCCATCGCCGCAGCCGAGGAGGTGTGTTACGACTACGCGATGTCGGACGGGAGCCCGTACGACGAGTTCGATTGCTCCTGCGGCACCGCGGCGTGTCGCGGCCGTATCACGGGGAACGACTGGTCACTGCCGGAGCTGATCGAGCGGTACCGCGGCTGGTACTCCGCCTACCTCCAGGCTCGCATCGATCGCCTCGCACCGACATCTGTTCGTCGGGCCAGGACGACCCAGCGTTCGACATAGGCGCGACGCTCACGCGCGACGGCTGACCATCGAGCCCGTACACAGTGCTGACGCGAATCGGGGCGCAACGTCCGCATGAGCACACCGTGGTCGGCTATCCGAGCGCCCCGTGTCAATCCCACCGCAGGTTCGCGAAGTTTCTGCAAAGTCACCTCAAGAGCCAATAACGGGTGCCGATTTCCGGAGCGTGAGGTTTGTCCGTCTGGGGGCGCTGTTCGGCAGCGTCATGTTGATCGTGGCCGTCGCCGTCGGTTACGTGGCGCGGCGAGCGGATCTCGCACACTCCCGTGACGTGCAGATCGAGGCCGCGGCTTCGATCGCCTCTGCAAATCTTGGCGCAATCATCACGGCCACCGAGCTCTCAGCGGCGCTGGCCGGGGATCCCGAAGCCACGGCGGCGGCGTTGAGCGACTCGCTCGGCGGTGCCGACGTGTGCATCGCCAGTCGCGACGAGATGACCGCTGGCCCGGCCTGCACCAGCGACGACGCTGACTTCGCCGAGCGGGCGACCTCCATATTCGGCGACACCCAGCGCCGGGTCGCCGGAATCGGCGATCGACTCGAGATCTCCATCGCTGGCGAGGCCATGGCTGTTCACGTCGCGGTCGACCTGGACCGCCTGGGCGCCGTCGAAGGGGTCGAACTCGACGTCCTCGACACCGCTGCCGCGCCCTCCGCGATGGCCACCTCGATCGACGGCCGGCGCGTGGCGGCGGCACCGATCGAGCGCGGCGGCGGGCTGTGGATCTCGGCCTCGATGGACGACGCGGTCCGCCTCGAAAGCGAAGAGCAGGTGATGATCGTCACGCTGTCGGCGCTCGCCGTGCTCCTGCTCGGTCTCGCCGGGATGACGATCCGGTCGGAGCGCCACACCCTGGTCGAGCGGGCAAGCCTCGACGCACTGACCCGCCTCCCGAATCGCAGCGAGTTCGAGCGCCGCGCCGAGCTCGTGCTGGCGTCGGCACAACGCTCCGAAGAGGGCGTCTGCCTCCTCCTGTTCGATCTCGACGGCTTCAAGGTGATCAACGACACGCACGGCCATCACGCGGGTGACGAGGTGCTGCGGGTGATGGGCAAGCGCCTGCGCCGCGCCGTTCGCGAATCCGATGTCGTGGCCCGGTGGGGTGGCGACGAGTTCGTGCTGATGCTGCCAGGTATCGAAGACGCCTCGTCGGCCCGGAGCCGGGCGGCGAGTCTCGCCGAATTGATCTCCCGTGAGGACATCAAGGGACTGAAGGTGGGTGCGAGCGTCGGAATCGCGCTCTTCCCTCGCCACGCGGAGACGCTTCCAGCACTCATCGAGGCGGCCGACGGGGCGATGTACGCGGCCAAGCGCGACGGTGTCAGCCATCGTCTCGCCGGTGTCGAGTCGGCACCGATCGATCCGATCATCGAGCCCGCCGCCGATCGCCGGACAGTGGTGAACGTACGCTGAGGGAGTGACCGCTGCCGAGTCGTGCCTGACGTCGAAGCTCGAGGGCTTTGGCACCACCATCTTCGCCGAGATGTCGGCGCTCGCCGTCCAAACGGGGGCGATCAACCTCGGACAGGGATTCCCCGACACCGACGGCCCCGCAGTCGTGCTGGACGCCGCGATCGAGGCCATCCGTGCTGGCGTCAACCAGTATCCGCCCGGGCCGGGGAACCCCGTGCTGCGAGCGGCGATCGCCGACCATCAGCGCCGCTTCTACGGACTCGAGCACGACGCCGACGCCGAAGTGCTCGTCACGGCCGGAGCGACCGAGGCACTCGCCGGGGCGTTGCTCGGCATGCTCGACACCGGTGACGAGGTCGTCGTGTTCGAGCCGATGTACGACAGCTACCAGGCGTGCATCGCGCTCGCCGGGGCGATCGCCCGCCCCGTGCTCCTGGCACCCGGTGGCAGCGGTTACGGGTTCGATGCCGACGAGTTGCGCGGGGCGATCACGGAGCGGACCAAGCTGATCCTGCTGAACACGCCGCACAACCCGACCGGCAAGGTCTTCACGCTCGACGAGCTCATGTTGATCGCCGAACTGGCGATCGAACACGATCTGCTCGTCGTGACCGACGAGGTGTACGAGCACCTCGTGTTCTCCGGTTCGACGCATGTCCCGATGGCAACGCTCCCCGGGATGGCCGACCGGACCGTGACCATCTCGTCGGGCGGCAAGACGTTCAACACGACCGGTTGGAAGATCGGTTGGGCGTGTGGACCGGCGCCGATGGTGGCCGCGACACGAACGGCGAAGCAGTTCCTGACCTATGTCAACGGCGCTCCGTTCCAGCCGGCGATCGCGGTCGGGTTGGGGCTGCCCGACGAGTTCTTCCACGGCGTCGCCGCCGATCTCGAGGCCAAGCGCGACCGGTTGTTCGAGGGCCTCGTCGCAGCGGGGTTCACGGCCTATCGGCCGGAGGCGACGTACTTCACCACTGTCGACATCCGCCCGTTGCGCGCCGACGGCGACGGGATGGAGTTCTGCCGCTCGCTGCCGCACCAGTGCGGCGTCGTGGCTGTCCCGAACCAGGTGTTCTATGCCCGTCCCGAGCACGGTCGCCACCTCGTGCGGTTCGCGTGCTGCAAGCGGCTCGACGTGATCGACGACGCGGTCAACCGCTTGTCGAAGCTGGCGGAGGGTGCCTCGTGAGCACGTTGCGGGTCGCAGCCGTGCAGCACGACATCGTCTGGAACGACCGCGACGCGAACTTCGAGCGGCTGGCGCCCAAGGTCGCGGCGGCTGCTGGAGCGGGGGCGGGCCTGGTGGTGCTGACCGAGACGTTCTCGACCGGGTTCGGGTTCGGCCAGGCCGACTTCGGGGAGGTCGAGGGTGGCCCATCGGCACAGTTCCTCGCCGAGATGGCCAAGGAGCACGGGGTGTGGGTCGGCGGGTCGTGCCCCGAGATCACCGACGGGGCGCCCGACGACGACCAGCGTCCCTCGAACACGTTCGTGCTCACGGGCCCCGGCGGTGTCACGTACCGCTATCGCAAGATCCACCCGTTCTCGCACGCCGGCGAGGAGCAGCACGTGCGCGCCGGCACCGACCTCGTCACCGTCGACATCGAGGGCTTCCGGGTCAGCATGTTCGTCTGCTACGACCTGCGCTTCGCCGACGAGTTCTGGCAGCTCGCGGCCGGGACCGACCTGTACCTCGTGCCGGCGAACTGGCCCGAGAAGCGCCGCGCCCACTGGATGACCCTGCTGCAGGCGCGAGCGATCGAGAACCAGGCCTACGTCGTCGGTGTCAACCGGGTGGGCGAGGGCGACAACCTCACGTACTCCGGCGACAGTCGGATCGTCGATCCTCTCGGCGAGTTGCTGGCGACAGCCAGCTACACCGAGTCGATCCTCCTCGCCGACCTCTCCACCGACCGCGTCGAGCAGACCCGCGCCCACTTCCGCTTCCTACAAGACCGCCGCTGAGGCCCCGGGCCGCGGCGGCTCTCCCTCCGTTCTGTCTGCTTCAGATGAGCCCACGGGCAATCTGGAGCAGACAGTTCCGGGCGGTCCGGGGTTCCGCGGGGTCAGGGGAGGGGTTTGGCCATCAGGCTGACGAGGTAGCCGTAGTCGGTCTCCAGCTGGCCGACCTCGACGAAGCCGAGGCGTTCGTGGAACGCGAGTGAGCCGTCGTTGCGGGGACGCAGGTTGACCTCGAGCGTGAACCATGCCGCTTCTGCCCGCCGCTCGACCTCGTCGTACAGCGCACGGCCGAGTCCGCGGCCCTGGAACTCGGGCGCGATGGCGACCCGGTCGAGGTACACGAAGTCGTCGTAGCGCTCGGAGAACCAGCGGTAGTTGACGCTGCCGTAGTCGGCGCCGGGGCCGAGAACGATGCAGAACCCGGCGACGATCTCGGCAATCGGGCCGTCGACCGTCGCGACCAACGTCATGCACGACTCATCGACGAGGTGTTCGAGTCGGGCCGCGTCGATCGGGCCGACGCCAGGAACGCCGCTCTCGTTGATGGTGAGGACGCGGTCGAGGTCGGTCGGCGTGAGCAAACGCACAGGCATCGCGCACGAACCTACCGATAGCGTCGGGTTCCGCATGTCAGATCCCCTCATCTCGGCACGCAAGGTCGTGAAGCGCTTCGGAGACTTCACCGCTGTCGACGGCATCGACGTCGAGGTGGCGCCGGGGGAGTCGTTCGGGTTCCTCGGTCCCAATGGCGCCGGGAAGTCGTCGACGATGCGGATGATCGGCTGTGTCTCGCCGGTCACCGACGGCGAGCTGCGAATCTTCGGCCTCGATCCCGCGATCGACGGCCGTCGGATCCGAGCCCGGATGGGCGTGGTGCCCCAGAACGACCAGCTCGACGGTGAGCTCACGGTCGAGGAGAACCTCGTGCTCTACGGCCGGTACTTCGACATCCCGCGCGCCGAATGCCGGCGGCGCACGGCCGAACTGCTCGACTTCGTGCAACTCACCGACCGTGCCAAGAGCCGGGTCGAACCGCTTTCGGGTGGCATGAAGCGGCGGGTCACGATCGCCCGCTCGCTGATCAGCGAGCCCGAGCTGTTGTTGCTCGACGAGCCGACCACGGGCCTCGATCCGCAGGCGCGTCACATCCTGTGGGACCGCCTCTATCGGCTCAAGCAGCGTGGCGTGACGCTCGTGATCACCACCCACTACATGGACGAGGCCGAGCAGCTGTGCGATCGGCTGGTGGTGATGGACCGCGGCCAGATCGTCGCTGAGGGCTCACCTCGCCGGTTGATCGAGGAGTACTCGACGCGCGAGGTGCTCGAGCTTCGCTACCCGGCCGGCACCAACGAGGCGCGATCGACTGACATCACCGGCATCGGCGAGCGCGCTGAGGTCTTGCCCGACCGCGTGCTGATCTACGCCGACGACGGAGAGGCTGCGCTCAACGAGGTGCACGCCCGCAACAGCCATCCCGAGAGCACGCTCGTGCGGCGCAGCTCGCTCGAGGACGTCTTCCTCCGTCTCACCGGCCGCTCCCTCGACGAATGATCGAGCGACGGGCGGGCGACGGGCGGGCGACGCCATGATGAGCACTCCGGCCGCCGTTCGGGTGTGGGAGCACAGCTTCGCCATCTACCGCCGGATCTGGCGCTCGAACGTGCTCGGCTCGTTCGTGCAGCCGTTGCTCTACCTGCTCGGGATGGGCGTTGGCGTCGGGGCGCTCGTCGACCGCGGGGCCAACTCGCTCGAGCTGCTCGACGGCATCTCGTACTTCGCGTTCATCGCCCCGGCGCTGTTGGCGACGACGGCGATGATGGTGTCGTCGCAGGAGGCGATGTGGCCGGTGGTGGAGGGCTTCAAGTGGTCGTACTCCTATCGCTCGATGGCGGCGACACCCCTCACGCCATGGCAGATCGTCGAGGGCATCGCGCTCTGGCAGGCGACGCGAGCCGCGATCGCCGTGACCGGTGTCGCGGCCGTGCTGGTGTTCTTCGACGAGACGCGTACGGCCGGGTTGCTGCTGGCGATCCCGTTCGGCGCGCTGACCGGCCTCGCGTTCTCGGTGCCGCTCACGGCCTGGTCGTCGACGCGCGAGCGCGAGACGTCGTTCCCGTCCATCCAGCGATTCGTGATCGTCCCGCTGTTCCTGTTCGGCGGCGCGTTCTATCCGGTCGATCAACTGCCCGGTTGGATGCATCCCATCGCCAAGGTGACCCCGTTGTGGCACGGCGTGCAGCTATGCCGCGACGCCGTGCTCCACCGCCTCGTCGCGGCCGACACCGTGGCGCATCTCGGCGTGCTGCTCGCGTTCGTCGTGGCCGGCCTGGCGGTGTGCAGCGCCACGTATGCCAGACGGTTGGCCGAGTGATGATCACGCTGTCCGAACTGCCGTTGCGCATCATCCCGATGCAGGTGTTCCGCGCCCGGCGGCCGCAGCGGATGCTCGAGCGGCAGGTTGTGGTGAACAAGCACAACTGGACGATCCTGTTCAGCGGGTTCTTCGAGCCGCTCTTCTATCTCTTGTCGATCCGGATCGGTTTCGGCGCGTTGGTCGGTGACGTCGAGGTCGGCGACAGGCTGCTGCCGTACGCAGAGTTCGTGGCGCCGGCGCTGATGGCGGCATCGGCGATGAACGGAGCGGTCTACGAGTCGACGATGAACGTGTTCTACAAGCTGCACTTCGCCCGCCTGTACGACTCGATTCTGGCGACGCCGATGACGGCGGCCGACATCGCGCTCGGCGAGATCGGGTACTCGACGTTCCGCGGGTCGCTGTACTCGGCCGCGTTCCTCGTGACGCTGATCTCGCTTGGAATGGCTGGATCGTGGTGGATCGTGCTGGCGCTGCCGGTGTGCGTCCTGATGTCGTTCGCGTTCTCGGCGGTCGGGATGGCGGTGACGACGTTCATGCGGTCGTTTGCCGACAACGAGTACGTGCCGTCGGTGATGCTGCCGATGTTCTTGTTCTCGGCGACGTTCTATCCGGTGTCGAGCTACGGCGACTGGGGGTGGATCGTGCAACTCAGCCCGCTCTACCACGGTGTCGCGCTCGTCCGCGGGTTCAACCTCGGCGAGCTCTCGTGGACGTATCTCGGCCACGTGGGGGTGTTGGTGGCGCTTGCCGTGGTGGGGCTGTCCGTCACGGCGACCCGGATCGAGAAACTGCTGTTGAAGTGAGGCCGTAAACTGAACGGATGTTGTTCAGGAAGAAGGCCGACATGGTGGCCGAGGGCGATGCGCTCCCCGGCCGAATCGACCAGGCGATCCCCGTGCCGGAAGCGCACTTCGTCAACGGCAACCCGTTGCACGGCCCATGGCCCGACGGTTTCGAGTCCGTGGTGTTCGGGATGGGGTGCTTCTGGGGTGCCGAGCGGAAGTTCTGGCAGACCGAGGGCGTGTACTCGACGTATGTCGGCTACGCCGGCGGCTTCACGCCGAATGCGACCTATGAAGAGGTGTGCTCGGGCCTGACCGGTCATGCCGAGGTCGTGGGCGTGGTCTACGACCCGTCGGTGGTGAGCTTCGAGCGGATCCTCCAGGTGTTCTGGGAGAGCCACGACCCGACCCAGGGCATGCAGCAGGGCAACGACGTGGGCACCCAGTACCGCAGCGCGATCTACTTCACCGACGAGTCGCAGCGCGGCGCCGTCGAGTTGAGCGCCAAGATGTACCAGGAGCGGCTGCACGAGGCGGGCTACGGCGAGATCACGACCGAGGTCAGGCCGCTCGGCGAGTTCTTCTACGCCGAGCCCTACCACCAGCAGTATCTCGCCAAGAATCCCAACGGTTACTGCGGAATCGGAGGCACCGGTGTGTCGTGCCCGGTTGGGCTAGGGTCCTGAACCCGTAGTCGTCCGACCACCCAGAAGGAGATTCAATGTCGTTTCTCGACAAGCTGAAGGGAATCTTCGGCAAGGCCAAGGACAAGTCCGACGCAGTCGTCGACAAGAACCGCGAGCGCATCCCCGACAACGTCGAAAAGGCGTACGACAAGGTCTCAGATGCCGCCGAGAAGGTCGCCCCCGGGGCGGATGGAGGCGCCAAGCCCCCTCCGACCTCCGCCGGTGCCGACGTGCCCACCGACAGCATGCCACCACCCATCACCTGACTCGACTGCCGATGCGTGGGGCCGCCCTTCGGGGCGGCTCTGTCGCGTCAGGGCCTCCAGCCGTTGGCGCGGATGTCGTCGCCGTCGGCGTCGAGCCGCCGACCGGGCCAGCGAAGGACACCGGGTGTGGAGCTGAGGCGAGCGATCAGCCCCTGCATCGGCGTGTCGCCCACCAGCGCGATCGCGCCGCGGGCGGCGATGTGCGGATCGGCGCCGATGTCGGCCATGTCCATCACCGGGCCGACCGCGGCGTCAGCCGCGGCGAGCTCGGC
>DASUEW010000810.1:0-5574 GCA_036274875.1 Ilumatobacteraceae bacterium | reverse complement strand
AGCCGAACCGACGCCGTCGGGGCAACTGGTCCACCATGACGTCGACTCCCGCTCGAGTCGGCGGTGCGCAATCAGCACGCCGTGAACGTCGTGGACCCCTACGTACGCGCGGCGACGTCGCGGACTGCGTCGACGATGTCGTCTTCGCTGACGAGCACGCACAGGGCGGCATCGCCGAGCGGGATGAACGTGTCGTAGGCGGTGACGCGCCTCGCGGCGGTGACATCGACGCCATGATCGACCAGCGCCGCGAGCACCGCCTCGCCGACGCCCCCGCTGCGGCGGGTCTCGTCGACCACCACGACGCGTCCCACCTCGTTGGCGTGATGGACGATCTGGTCGATCGGCAACGGTGCGAGCCAACGCATGTCGAGCACCCGGCACGAGATCCCGTCGGCGGCGAGCCGCTCGGCGGCGCGGAGTGAGAGATGGAGCCCGTTCGCCCACGTCACGATCAGCACATCGCGGCCATCACGTGCAACCCGCACTTCGCCGATCGGCACGTGCGCTCCGGCCCACGCCTCCGGTGGCAGGTACGGCGCCGTCCAGGCATCGTCGCCGGCGACATGCAAGTCACGTGTGTGGTAGAGCGCGATCGGTTCGAGGAACACCGAGACCGTGCCGTCGACGAGCGCCGCGGCAACGCACGTGCGCAACATCGGCGCCGCGTCCGCGGGGTGTCCCGGGCAGGCGATGACGAGCCCGGGGATGTCGCGCAGCACGCCGACCGCGTTGTCGTTGTGGAAGTGACCGCCGAAGCCCTTCTGGTAGGCGAGACCGGCGAGGCGCAGCACCATCGGATTGCGGTAGCGGCCCTGCGAGAAGAACGAGAGGCTGGCGGCCTCACCGCGCAGCTGGTCCTCGGCGTTGTGGAGGTAGGCGAGGTACTGGATCTCGGGGATCGGGAGCAGGCCCGACACGGCCGAACCGAGTGCGATCCCGAGGATCGACTGCTCGTCGAGCAGGCTGTCGAACACGCGCGCCGCGCCCGCCCGCTTCTGCAGCCCGCGGGTCACGCCGTAGACCCCGCCCTTGGCGCCGACGTCCTCGCCGAACACGAGCACGTCGGGCCGCGCCGCGAGCAGGTCGCCGAGCGTACGGTTGATCGTCTCGGCGAGTGTGAGCGGTCCCTCGGACTCGGGCAGCCTGCCCCCGAAGAAGGCGGCACGCGAGTCGGTGTCGGCGGCCATGGCGACACGCTCGAGCACCGCTTGGGGACTGCGTGGTGACAACGGCACCATCACCGCGTCGGCACTTGTCAGTGTCGGCCCGCCGATCATCGATCTGGCCTGCTCGCGAACCGCGGCCCGCGTCGAGAGCACCTGCGCGCAGAACTCGGCGGGCGTTCGCAACCCGGCACCGACGATCAGGCGCGCCGTACCCAGGATCGGATCGCGCAGTTCGTCGTCACGGATCGACGCGACCGAGCGGTAACCCGATTCGACGTCGGTGCCGGCATGACCCATGAAACGCACCGTGCGCAGGTGCAGGAACGCCGGCCGCCGGTTGGAACGCACCCATCCGGCGAGATCACGCGCGACGTCGTACGTGTCGGCGAGATCGCTGCCGTCGGCGAACTCGTAGCGGAGCTCGGCGATGTCGCCGAACGCGGTCTCGATCCAGCGCGAAGGGGTCGGCACGCTGATGCCCCACCCGTTGTCCTCGCACACGAACAGCAGCGGCAGGGGCAGGCCCTGGTGGGCCGTGTACCTCGCGGCGTTGATGGCGCCCTGCGAAGTCGAGTGGTTGGCGCTCGCGTCGCCGAACGAGCAGATCGCGAGGGCGTCGACCGGCCACGCCGTCGGAACACCGAGGCGCTTGGCGCGCCCGATGGCGAACGCCACGCCGAGTGCCCGTGGCAGGTGCGAGGCGATCGTCGACGTCTGCGGGATCACCGCCAGGTCCGGGTGACCGAACACCTTGTGACGACCGCCGGCGATCGGTTCGTCGGCGAGCGCCAGCATTCCGGCGAGAATGTCGCGAACACCGTCGTGGCCGGGCACTTGCCGCGTGCGCGCCAGGTAGAAGCCGCCCGAGCGGTAGTGCAGCAACGCCGGGTCGGTAGGTCGCAGCGCGGCCGCGACGGCGGCGTTGCCCTCGTGGCCCGCCGATCCGATCGTGTAGAAGCCGGCCCCGTGCTTGCGCAACCAGCGCGCCGTGTGATCGACGTGGCGGCTGAGCAGCTGCGCCTCGAACAGCTCGAGCGCCATCGTCCCCGTCAGCGTCGACCCCGCACGGATCGGCTGTTCGCGGTCGCCGAGCGAGACTCCTGGGACGAGCGCGGCGATGTTGTCGAGCAGTGCCTGTTCGAGCCGATCGAGATCCTCGACACGGGAGTCGACGGCCGCCGTGGGGCCGCTCACGCCATCGCTCACTACACCGCTCACACCAGCCAGGCCTCACGCGAGATCGGCACGTGCAGCGTCGGACGCGCGAACGCGAACGGTGCCAGCTCGAGACCGGCCGGTGCACCGCACGCCAGCCCGGCGAGCGTGCGGCCGAACCAGGCCGCGAACTTGAAGCCGTGTGCGGCGCCGAGCCCGACGAGCACCTGGGGGACGTCGGGCAGTCGGTCGACGACGAAGTCGCGGTCAGACGTCATCGTGTAGAGGCACGTCGTCGAGCGCGGCCGGCCGAACCGGTCGCCGGTGAGTCCGCGCATGAACTCCCCGAGCCGCCGCTCCATGCCGGGATCCGGGTCGAACGTTCGCGTGTCGGCGTCGACCTCGGGTCCACCGCAATCCTCGGCCGCCTTGACGCCGGTCGTGTCGCCGTACACGGGGAAGCCGTAGTAGCTCGGATCGTCCATCCAGATCCACACCGGGAAGCGACCGGGTGCGAACGACGCCATGTCGGCGGTCGGGAAGTACGACACCTGCTCGCGCAGCACGACGAGCGGGAGCTCGTGACCGAGCGGCGCGAGGAGGGCGTTGGTCCAGGCGTCCGCCGTGACGATCACGTCACCGCAGCGCACGGCACCGGCGTCGGTGACGACATCGACCTCGCCATCCACGGGTCGGATCTCCCTGACCGGCGTGTTCGGGCGGAGCTCGGCGCCGCGCTCGCGGGCCAGCCGCTGCAGGATCGCCGTGCCGCGTCCGGCAGGCACGATGCCGGTGTCAGGGGAGTAGATCGCCATCACGGAGTCGTCGACGAGATCGCCGCCGGCGAATGCCGGCCACCGGCGGCGCACCTCGTCACCGCCGATCCACTCGTACGGCACGCCGATCGCGTCGAGGCTCGATGTGTACGACGACGCGTCGATGGCGCCGCCCGCAGGGAACAGGTCGATGCCGCCGGTGCGGCTGACGATCGACTCACCGGACTCGCGCTCGACCTCGGCCCAGGTGTCGTACGCCTGGGCGCTCAGCTCGACGTAACCAGGTGTGTGGTACGAGCGGCGGATGATCCGCGAGTGGTCGTGCGACGCTCCGCGCACGTGGCCGAGATCGAACTGCTCGAAACCGACCACGTCGACTCCCCGACGTGCCAGCCAGTAGGCCGCCGCCGAGCCCAGGCCCCCGAGCCCGACCACTCCAACGGCGTGATCAGTCATCGCTGTCCGCATCGATGGGCCCGTCACCGACATCATCGAGCCTGTCGCCGTCACGGGCACGGTCGTCGCGCGCGCTGGCGGAACCCGGCGGCGAGGCCATCGAGTCGAGGTACCAGCGCGAGATGTCGGCGGACTCGTCCTCCATCGGCGCGAACGTGCCACCCGTCCAGGCACGCGACGACATGCCGCGCTGCACGCTCTCGCAGATCGCCCAGTCCTGGCGGTTGACGAGATCCCAGAGGTCGCCCGCGTCGGACGGATCGAACGTCGGTCGGGCGATCTCGTCGGCGTGGAACAGCAGGTTGCACACCACGCGCGTGCTCGCCGGCCCGTGCGGCTGGAGGTTGTAGGCCGCGACATGGTCGGCCGACATGCTGAGCAGCAGGTTGGGGTACACCAGCTCACCCTTGTGACGTTCCCGCTCGACCGCGTCGAGGCCGGCGAACGGTGCCCGCTCGGACGTGCCGGTGGATGTGAACGTCCACGCCCCGTCACGGAGCGGTATGCCGTCGGCCCATCCGAGGTCGGCGCCGCCGTGGCGGAACGCGGGGACGAGGTCGCACAACTCCGGGTGCACAGGGGCGCAGTGGTAGCACTCGTTGTAGTTCTCGGCGATGACCTTCCAGTTGCACGCGACGTCGTAGACGAACGTCGCGCCGCAGCGCAGATCGGCGAGCGGATAGCGCCTGATGCGATCGACCATCGGGCCGAGTTGGTCGAGCAACGGGCGCGCCTCGGATGGTGTGAGGTGGACGAACACGAATCCACCCCACGTGTCGACGCCGACCGCGTGCAGCGCGATCGGCACTGTGTTGTCGATGATTGGGTTGTCGATGAATGGGACCTCCATGAAGGGCGTGCGTCGCAATGCACCGTCGAGCCCATATGTCCACGAGTGGTACGGGCAGCGGATGAGCGGACCGAACGAACCGCTCGCCGCGCCGAATGCGCCGGACGGCAGAGTGCCGCACGTGTCGACGAGCTCGGCGCCGCGGTGGCGGCACACGTTGTAGAACGCGCCGAGCTCGCCGTCGTCGCGCCGGACCACGATCACCGACTCACCGGCGACGTCGGCGCGAAGGAAGTCGCCGGTCGCGACCAGGTCGGAATCCCTTCCGGCGACCACCCACTGCCGGGCGAAGATCCGCTCGCGCTCGCCCTGCCAGGCGCCCTCGTCGACGTAGGCGGAGCGGGGAAGGGTCGGACGGAGAGCGCCGCTCACCGCTCACCGACGGCCGTCGGATGTCGCCTGCGCACGGTTGTACCGCGCGGGTTCGCGAGCGACGTGGGAGCCACGATCCAACGCTACTGTCCGGCGCACCATGCGACAGAGTGAGACGTCCATCACGATGGCCGACAGCGTGCGGCTGGCGGCAACGGTGTACTTCCCCGACGGCGAAGGCCCGTTCGCCGCGCTGCTCGAGGCGCTGCCGTACCGCAAGGACGACCTCACCGCGTCGTACCGCGATTCGTACGTCCGATTCGCCGACGAGGCCGGCTTCGCCGTCTGCCGGGTCGACCTGCGCGGCACCGGCTCGTCTGGTGGCACCGCGACCGACGAGTACCCGGACACGGAGCGATCCGACCTTCGCACGGTCATCGAGTGGCTGGCGACGCAGCCGTGGTCGAGCGGGCGGGTCGGTATGTTCGGCACGTCGTACTCAGGGTTCAACTCGCTGCACATGGCCGCCGAGGGCGTCCCCGAGCTCGCCGCGGTCGTCGCGATGTACGCCACCGACGACCGCTACACCGACGACGTCCACTACCACGGCGGCGTGCTGCGGGCGATCGACCTGATCGACTACGTGCACTACATGATCCCGATGAACGCGCTGCCCCCGGTGCCGGCAGTGTGGGGCGACGGGTGGGAGGACGAGTGGCGGCGGCGCGTCGACGAGACGCCGGCGTGGTTGTTCGACTGGTTGCGGGAGCAGGCCGATTCGGCGATGTGGCGGCGCGGGTCGATCCGGCTCGGACCCGGCGGCCAGGGGTACCAACGTCTTACGTGCCCGACGATG
>DASUEW010000809.1:0-5014 GCA_036274875.1 Ilumatobacteraceae bacterium | reverse complement strand
ATGCGCTCCATCGGCATCGACCTGAAGCAATGGGTGGACGCTGACCTGCTGCAGTTCCAGTGCTTCCGCCCCGGCCTCCTCGGCCTCGAGGCGCACCTCTTCGCGATGCAGAAGTTCGTCGGCGAGTTCGGTCCTGCTGTTGTCGTCATCGACCCGATCTCAGACCTCGTCGGCCTCGGGACAGGAGCGGACGTCTCGGCGATGCTCATCCGCCAGGTCGACTTCTTGAAGGCCAAGGGCGTGACCGCCCTGTTCACCAGCATGAACTCGGCTGCCGAGCTGAGCCAGGCCGAGCAGCAGCTGACATCGCTCTCGGACACGTGGCTGCTCGTCAAGGCGATGGAGGGCAACGGGGAGCACAACCGCGTGCTGTACGTGCTGAAGTCCCGCGGGATGGCGCACTCCAACCAGATCCGCGAGTTCCTCCTCACGAGCCAGGGGATCGAGCTGGCCGACGTCTACGTCGGGCCGCAGGGCGTGCTCACCGGCTCCGCCCGCCAGGCCCAAGAGGCCAAGGAGCATTCCGACGGGGCGGCGCGCCAGGAGGACCTCGAGCAGCGCCGGGTGAACCTGGAACGCCGGCGCGAATCGGTCGAGGCCCAGACCGCGACCCTGTGGCGTGAGTTCGAGGACGAAGCCGACATCGTGCGACGCCTGTTGAGCCATGGTTCGACGAACGTCGAAGATCGAGCCGGACAGCGCGCCGAGCAAGCGCGGCTCCGGCGGGCCGACACCGACAAAGTCGAGGACGTCGCAGACAGACTCGAAGACCTCGCCGATGTCGGTGACATCCCCGTCGGTACGTCGTGACTGCGGCCGACATCTCGGACATCGCCGGTGGCGACGGGCGCGGGGCCAACGGCGATGGTCCCCAGCTCGACGGCGACCGCCACCAATCGGAATGCGATGGGCACGACAGCGACGAAGATCAGGATTGGTGGTACCTGCGCCTGTACGTCGCGGGGCAGTCGGCCAAGTCCCTGCGTGCGTTCGCGAACTTGAAGAACCTCTGCGAGGAACACCTGGCCGGGCACTACGAGATCGAGATCATCGATCTGATCGACAACCCGGCGCTCGCTGGTGGCGACGACATCCTCGCCGTCCCGACGCTCGTGCGCAGGCTCCCTCCACCCTTGCGCAAGGTCATCGGAGACCTTTCCGACACCCAGCGTGTCCTCGTCGGTCTCAGGGTGGAGCCGGATTAGATGACCGCACCACACGACGCGACGCTTCGGCGATTCGAGGACGAGCTCTCCGCCTTCGACGAGTCCGAATACGAGCTGACGCTGTTCGTCAGCGGAGCGTCGGACCTTGCGGCTCGCGCGATCGCCAATGCCAGAAGACTGTGCGACATCCATCTGCATGGTCGCTGCCATCTGTCCGTCGTCGACGTGCACGAGGATCCGGCCGCTGTCGTCAGCAGCCGCCTGCTCGCGACTCCGACCCTGGTCAGGAAGATGCCGCTTCCTGTGCGGCGGGTCGTCGGCGACCTGTCTGACACCGCCAAGGTGCTCCGGGCGCTGGACCTTCCACTCATCCCACCCGCGCCGACGGTCCTGGCGTAGACGACTCATGCCCCGACGGCCACCGACAGTGCGACCCGTGTCGCCGACAGAGCCCACGCCCGATCGAGCCGACTGGGCTCACACGATCGTCGAGATCGTGAACGCCGCGGATGGGGCGGACGACGAACGGACGACGCGAGCGGATGCACTGATCCGGATGGCCGAGGCCGAGGACACGCTTCGAGCGATCGCCGCGGGGGAGGTCGATGCGTTCGTCGTCTCCGACGGAGGACCCGACCGGCGTGTGTTCACGCTGTCCACCGCTGACCGGCCGTACCGGATGTTCGTCGAGAACATGCGAGACGGCGCGGCGACGGTGTCGTCGAGCGGGGTGATCCTGTATGCCAACCGACGTTTGGCGGAGCTGCTGTCGTGTCCGAGAGAGCTGATCGTCGGGTCTCGGCTGACGAAGTTCATGGCGGGCGGTCTCCCGATCGGGTTGGACGAGATCCGAGGACCGGACGGGCTCGGCACCACCATCGAGTTCGATCTCGTCGACAGTGACGGCATCGCGGTATCCGTACTGGTTGGAAGCTCGCCCCTCGCGGTCGATGGTGACGAGCTCACCTGCCTCACGTTCACCGACCTCAGTGCCCAGAAGGCACAGGATCGTGAGATCGACCGGCTCAGCCAGGCCCAGGCCGAGCGGATGGCCGACTTGCAGGACGCCCAGGCCGCGCTGACCAAGCAGGCCACGCACGACGCACTGACCGGCCTGCCGAACCGGGCACTCCTCGTGGATCGCATCGAGCAGGCGCTGTCCCACTCGAAGCGCTCCGGGCGCTGCACTGCCGTCCTCTTCGTCGACCTCGACCGGTTCAAGCAGGTCAACGACTCCCGCGGGCACGCCGCTGGAGACACCGTCCTACGCAAGGTCGCCGCCCAGTTGGAGACGATTCTGCGACCCATGGACACCGTCGCCCGCATCGGCGGCGACGAGTTCGTCGTCCTCGCACCCGACGTGGAGAGCCACCTGCACGCGGTCGACATCGGCGCTCGCATCGTCGCCGAGTTGTGCCGCCGCGCCGATCGGGTCGAAGACGGTGACCCCGTCTCGGCGAGCGTGGGCGTCTCCGTCTCAGTCGGCGGACGAGGGTCGGCGGAGATCTTGCTCAACGAGGCCGACAAGGCCATGTACCGCGCGAAGTCACTCGGGGGGAGGCGGTCCGAAGTCTTCGACGCCGCTCTGGGCCATCAGGTCCAACAGCGATCGAACGGGCAACGGATGCTGCAAGCGGCACTCGATGACCACCGTGTCATCGTCTACTACCAACCCCTCATCGAGCTGCCCGACGGACACGTCGCCGGCTTCGAGGCACTCGCCCGGATCGCCGACCACGACGGCTCGATCCTGCCCCCAGCCGCGTTCATCGCCGTCGCGGAGGACAGCGGTCTCATCGTGCAGCTCGGCGCCCAGGTGCTCGAGCTGGCGCTGCACGACGCACGCGGCTGGCAGCCGGCCGCCAAAGAGCAGGAGCTGACCATCGCCGTCAACCTCTCCTCGCGCCAGTTCGAGCCCGGTGATCTGCCGGCGATCGTGCGGTCCACCCTCGAGCAGACCGGACTCGACCCGACGTGCCTGCACTTCGAGCTCACCGAGACGGCGATCATCGACCTGCGTCCGGACACCCTGCAGCAACTCGGCCATATCAGGGATCTCGGTGTGCAGATCGGCCTCGACGACTTCGGCACCGGGTACGCGTCGCTCACCCACCTCCGTCGGTTGCCCGTGACGTTCGTCAAGATCGACCAGTCGTTCGTACAAGGTCTCGGAGTCGACCAGGAGGACGAGCGCATCGTCTCGGCCGTCGTCGACCTCGCCGCCAACCTCGGTCTGCGGTCCATCGCCGAGGGCGTCGAGACGACCGAACAACTCGACCGTTTGCGAGAGCTCGGCTGCGACCAGGCCCAGGGCTACCTGTTCGCGCGACCACTGCCGCCGAACGACGTTCCGAGAGCGATCGAGCACGCCGCCTGGGGAGGCGCGGCGCTGCCGCTTGCGTCTGCTGATCTATCGCGTATAATACTGCGTATGCTACTGAGGATAATCAGCGCATGACGATCCGCCATGCCCTCCTGGCGTTGCTCAGCGAGGGCCCCAAGTACGGGCTGCAACTGAGCCAGGAGTTCGAGGCGAGGACGGGCGAGGTCTGGCCGTTGAACACCGGCCAGGTGTACACGACGCTGCAGCGCCTGGAGAGGGACGGGCTCGTCGAGTCCGACGAGGCGGCCGACGACGGACCGCAGAAGGGCTTCCGGCTCACCAACGCGGGAGCCGACGAGTTGCGCGAGTGGCTCCGAACGCCGCCGGACGCGTCGCCGCCGCCTCGCGACGAGTTGGTCATCAAGGTGCTCGTGGCGTTACGGGTGCCAGGCGTGGATCTGGTCGATCTCGTGCAGGCGCACCGCCGGCACCTGGTCGAGACGATGCGCTACTACACGCGTCTGAAAGAGGAAGCGGGCGACGACGAAGCGGGGCTGATGCTCGTTGCCGACGCTGAGCTCTATCGCCTCGACGGCATGATCCGTTGGCTCGATGCGGCCGACGCGCGGATCAAGCGACTGCCCGATGCCACCGAAGTGAATGCCGCTCCGGCGTGGCCACGGCCACGTCGCAGGACCGGGGCACGGCGATGATGGGAGCGCTCGAACTGCGGCAGGTGTCGAAGTCCTACGGCGAAGGACCCACGCTTGTCGATGCGTTGCGCAGTGTCGACCTGTCGGTCGACGCCGGTGAGCTGGTGGCGATCATGGGTCCGAGCGGTTCGGGCAAGACCACGCTCCTGACGATCGCCGGGACCCTCGAAGAGGTCACCGACGGCGCCGTCTTCGTCGGCGGGCAGGACGTGTCGACGATGTCGCGCAACGACCGCGCCCGGTTGCGGCGCCGGTCGATCGGCTACGTGTTCCAGGACTTCAACCTGCTGGCGGGCTTGACGGCTGCCGAGAACGTGTCGCTGCCGTTGGAGCTCGACGGCACCCGTGCCAGGGCCGCTCACGCGGTGGCCATGACCGCGCTCGAGGAGTTGGGCCTGGCCGATCACGCCGGGCGCTACCCCGACGAGCTGTCGGGCGGCGAGCGTCAACGGGTGGCGATCGCCCGCGCCGTCGTCGGCGACCGTCGCCTCCTGCTCGCCGATGAACCGACGGGTGCGTTGGACTCGGTGAACGGAGAGGGCGTGATGCGTCTGGTGCGCGCCGCCTGCAAGCGCGGCGTCGCCGGGGTCGTGGTCACGCACGATGCCCAGCTCGCGTCGTGGGCGGATCGGGTCCTGTTCCTCCGAGACGGGCGGGTGGTCGACCAGACCACCGCAGTGCCGGGTCCCGAGTCGCTGCTCGCGCCTGCAGTGGATTGATGAGTTTTCGCAAGAACGGTGGGGCGGCCGGCGCACCCGACGGCAACGGGGGTGTTCCCGCGCGTCGGGCCGTGGTGCGGGGGGCGTGGCGGC
>DASUEW010000808.1:0-4295 GCA_036274875.1 Ilumatobacteraceae bacterium | reverse complement strand
CGGGTACGACGACGACCGGTGGTGTGTCGCTCGTGGCAGCCGTCCAACCCTCGGAGGGTGTGGCGGCGGCCGATCTGATCCGGGAGGCAGCCAAAGCGGTGGGCGGCGGTGGAGGCGGCAAGGGCGACATCGCGACCGCCGGTGGCAAGGATCCCGACCGGCTCGACGATGCGCTGCGGCTGGCGCGCGAGGCAGCGAACGCCTGACTCGCATGCGCGCGCTCGGCGTCGACCTCGGCTCGAAGCGGATCGGGATCGCCGTCAGCGACTCGTCGGGCACGATCGCGTCACCGCTGACGGTCGTGAAGCGCTCGAGCTCGCGACGCGGTGACCTCGACGAGATCGCCCGGATCGCGCGGGACGAAGAGGTCGAGCTGATCGTCGTCGGGCTCCCGCTGACGCTGCGCGGCGAGGTCGGCCACGCCGCCGAGGCTGCCATCGCCGAGGCCGCCCGCCTCGCTACCGTGGTCGAGGTGCCCGTCGAGACGCACGACGAGCGGCTCACCACGGTGACCGCCGAGCGAAGCCTGATCGAGGCCGGCATGCGCGGCGAGCAACGGCGTCGTGTCGTCGACAAGGTCGCCGCAGCGGTGATGCTGCAGTCGTGGCTCGACGCCCGACGGGCACGGAGCGCGCCATGACGATGACCGAGGGGCCGACCGACTGGGAGGTCGACGCCTGGGACTCGCCGGCGGCCGCCGGCTCGGTCGAGCGCCTCCGCCGCGAGACGCGTGCCGTCAAGTGGGCGGTATGGACGGTGTTGGTCGTCATCGCCGTGCTCGTGCTCGTCGCCGGTCGCATCGGCTGGTGGTACGTCAAGCAGATCAACCCGGAGGGCACACCCGGCGCGCCCGTGAACTTCACGGTCGTCGAGGGCGAGACGCTCGAGAGCCTCAGTGAGCGTCTGGAGGCGGAGGGGATCATCGTCAACGCCGGAGTGTTCCGCTGGTACGTCGAGGAGAAGGGCGGGCTCGAGCTGACCCCCGGCTACTACCAGCTCCGCCCGGACGACCACATCGGAAACATCGTCGGCACGCTGCGCACGCCACCCGCCCAGACGTACACGAAGGTCACGTTCCCGGAGGGCTTCACGATCGCCCAGATGGCGACCCGGCTCGACGAGTCGGCCGAGCGGATGACGGCCTCCGGGTTCCTCGCCGCGGCCAGCAACCCGGCCGCCGTCTCGGCGCTCCGTCCTCCCGGGGTGACCTCGCTCGAGGGGCTCCTGTTCCCCGACACGTACCAGGTGTCGAACAGCGAGAACGAGGCCCAGGTCGTCGAGCGGATGGTTGGCCTGATGGAGCGCGTCGGACGCCAGGAGGACCTCGAGGCAAGGGCCGCCGACCTGGGTTACACGCCGTACCAGATCCTGATCATCGCCTCGATGATCGAGCGCGAGGCCAAGTTGCCCGAGGACCGGGCGAAGATCGCCCGGGTCATCTACAACCGGCTCGGCCCGTTCTCGCAGTACCCACACCTGCAGATCGACGCCACGCTGCTGTACAACCAGGATCCGGCGCTGACCATCTCCGAGCTGCGCCAGATCGATACGCCCTACAACACGTACCTGCACACCGGGCTCCCTCCGACCCCGATCGCCAACCCAGGGCGGGCGTCGATCTACGCCGCGTTGCACCCGGCGCCGAATCCGCCGTCCGGTGACCCGATCTGTCTGGAGCTGCCAGACCCGACCAACTGCCCGCTGTACTTCTACGTCCTCGCCAACGACGACGGCGGCCACGTGTTCGCAGTGACGATCGAGCAGCACGAGCGGAACGTCGCCGCGGCCCGCGCCGCGGGGCTGCTCGGATGACGTCGGGGATGAACGTCCCGACCGGCGCGACACAGCTCACGGCGGTCATCGGCTCGCCCGTTCGCCACAGCCTGTCGCCCACGCTCCACAACGCGGCGTTCGCGGCCGCCGGGCGCGACTGGGTCATGCTCGCGTTCGAGGTCGCGCCCGGATCGGGTGCGGCAGCCGTCGACGCGATGCGGACCCTCGGGGTGCGCGGCCTCGCCGTCACGATGCCGCACAAATCCGACGTCGCGGCCGCGGTCGACGTGGTCGATCCGGCGGCCGAGGCACTCGGTTCGGTGAACACCGTCGTCCTGCGCGACGACGGCACGACGCTCGGCGCCAGCACCGACGGCGCCGGATTCGTCGCATCGCTGCTGTCGCACGGCATCGACCCGTTCGGGGCACGGGTCGCGATGATCGGCGCGGGTGCTGGGGCCAGAGCGGTCATCGACGCGCTCGCCCGGGCCGGCGTCGCCGACCTGGCAATCGTGAACCGCACCGCCGAGAACGCCAGACGCGCGGCACAGCTCGCGGCCCAGGCTCGTACCGGCGGCCCCGACGACATCAGGAATGCCGACATCGTGGTGAACGCCACACCGATCGGGATGGGAACCCTCGAGCTGCCGTGCGACCCGACGCTGCTCGGACCGCACCAGATCGTCGCCGATCTCGTCTACCACCCCTTGGAGACGGCACTGCTGCGCGCGGCGCGTGATGCCGGCGCCCGCGCCGTCGACGGGCTGGGGATGCTGATCCATCAGGCCGTGCTGCAGCACGAGCTGTGGACGGGCGAACGCCCGGACCCAGTGGTGATGCGGGCGGCAACGCAGGGCGAGCTCTCCCGGCGCCACGGATAATCTCGCCCGGATGCTCCGTTTCCTCACCGCCGGCGAGTCGCACGGTCAGGCCCTCGTGGTGGTGATCGAGGGACTCCCGGCGGGCCTCGAGATCACCGTCGAGGAGATCCAGGCGGAGATGGCGCGCCGCCGGCTCGGATACGGTCGCGGCCCCCGCCAGCGCTTCGAGGTCGACGAGTTGACGCTGGTCGGGGGTGTGCGTCACGGACGCACACTCGGTTCGCCGGTCGCGATCGAGATCAAGAACACCGAGTGGTTCCGCAGCGACAAGTGGCACCTGGAGATGTCGCCGGCGCCTGGGCGCACCGAAGCGCCGCTCACCGAGGTCCGCCCAGGCCACGCCGATCTGGCCGGGATGCAGAAGTACGGGTTCACCGACGCGCGCGACGTGCTCGAACGGGCCAGTGCCCGCGAGACCGCGGCTCGCGTCGCGGCGGGCGCGGTGGCGAAGAAGCTGCTCGGCCATCTCGGCATCGAGATCATCTCGCACGTCATCCAGATGGGCTCGGCCCGCGTCGAGCCGCAGTCGCCGCGCCCGACCCCGGAGGATCTCGCCACCGTCGACGACTCGCCGGTGCGTTGCTTCGACCCCGACGCGGCCGAAGCGATGATCGCCGAGATCAAGGCCGCCGCCAAGGATGGCGACTCCCTGGGCGGCGTGATCGAAGTGCTCGGCTTCGGAGTCCCCGTCGGTCTCGGCAGCCACGTGCACTGGGACCGCAAGCTCGACGCCCTGCTGGCGCAGGCGATCATGAGCATCCAGGCCGTGAAGGGCGTCGAGATCGGTGACGGGTTCGAGGTCGCCGGGCGCCGCGGCAGCGCCGCCCACGACGCGATCCGATGGGATGGCGCCGCCAATCGGTATCGCCGGCTCAGCACGCTGGCGGGCGGCACCGAGGGTGGCATGTCGACCGGCGAGTTGCTCGTCGTGCGGGCGGCGATGAAGCCGCTGGCGACGCTCAACGTGCCGACCCTCGAGACCGTCGACACGGCCACCAAGGAGTCGGCGCTGTCGTTCAAGGAGCGCACCGACGTCACTGCGGTGCCGGCGATGGGTGTGGTCGGCGAGACGATGGTCGCGCTCGTGCTGGCCGACGAGGCGCAACGCAAGTTCGGTGGCGATTCGGTGAGCGAGTTCGTGCGCAATGCCCAGGCGTTCGCCGCGAGCGTCGCCGGGACCGACAGCGGCGAGCCATGAACGACTTCAGTCGCGCGATGAGCGACGTCCGTCGTGTCCGCGTCGCGCTGGGCGAGCGCTCGTACGACGTGGTCGTCGGCCACGGCGCCGCCGTTCAACTCGGTGCATTGCTGCCGCCGACGGCCCGGCGGGCGGCGGTGGTCAGCCAACCCGGCCTGCCCGTGTCGATCGCCGCCAGCATCCCGCACGTGGTGCTCGAGATCGGACGTGGTGAGGAGCACAAGTCGCTCGCCACGGTCGGCGAACTGTGCAGCGGGTTCGCCGAGATGGGGCTCACCCGCGACGACGTGGTCATCGCCGTGGGCGGCGGCATGGTCACCGACGTGGCCGGGTTCGCGGCGGCCTCGTACCACCGCGGTGTGCCAGTGGTCAACGTGGCGACGACACTGCTGGCGATGGTCGATGCCGCGATCGGCGGCAAGACCGGCGTCAACCTCCCGCAG
>DASUEW010000807.1:0-3754 GCA_036274875.1 Ilumatobacteraceae bacterium | reverse complement strand
ACCGACCGTCGGCCCGGCATGGCTCCCCGGAGGATGGGGAGGCACCCCCGCCAGTCAGGCGCCACAGTACGGCTGAGGTGCAACGTGCACCGTCAGCGCGGCAGCGTCGGGAGGCCCTCGGTCGGGACCCGGCGCAGGCTTTCGACGGTCGAGCGGGTCATCACGGGATCCACGCCGAGGTCGGTGAGCAGCTCGGCCGCGGCCTCCATCTCGTGCAGCCGGCGGATCGCGTGCGGAGCGGTTCCCTCGACCATCCGTCGCAGGAACAGCTCATCCGCAGCCGTGAACTGATCGACGAGGTTCTGCCACGTCTCGTCGGCGAAGCCGGCAGCCCCGGCAGCGTGCATCGCTTCGATCAGCAACGCGGCCAGGCCCTTGATCACGACGCTGCGCAGCAGCTTGCGGGTCGCCGCATCGCCGGCCTGGTCGCCGACCGCCTCGATCGGCATCCCGAGCGGGGCGAGCACCGCCTCGAGCGCTGCCGCCGCGGTTCCCGACGCGAGCGCGGGAGTGTGCAACCCGTTTCCGACCACGATCGACATCAGCGCCACATCGGCGAAGCCGAGGTCGCGCGACGCGGCGACGTCGGCGAGCCGGCGCTTCACAACCGCTGAACTGGTCGACAGGTCGGCGTAGATCGCGGCGCCCGGGATCTCGTCGAGCGCCTGGCGCAGCGCTGTCGGGGCGTCCGCCGCGGCAGTGAGGGCCAGCACGACGTCGGCCTCGACCACGGCCGGGCGCGGGTCGTCGAAGCGCTCGACCCCGGCAGGCGTCGCCACGTCGGCCGGGTCGTAACCCCGCACGTGTTGACCGGCCGCCGCCAAGTCAGCGGCGATGAGGCTCCCCGCCTCACCAAGGCCGAACACGGCGAAGCGCATCGGTCTGATCAGTCGAGCGAGTCGACGTACTCGACGCCGAGCTCGGCGAGCTTGTCACGCAGGCCGTAGAAGTCGAGTCCGAGCTCGCCGGCGTTCAGCCGGGCACGGTTCTGGGTCTCCTTGGCGATCCGGGAGTTCGACTGGGCGAGCGCCCACTCGGCCTCCTCGCGCGCCACGATCACGACTCCGTCGTCGTCGGCGCACACGACGTCGCCCGGGTTGACGATCTGACCACCGAGCACGACCGGCACGTTGACGGAACCGGGCGACGCCTTCACGGTGCCCTCGCACGAGACGTACTGCGACCACACCGCGAACCCCATCGCCCGCAGGTCGGCGGTGTCGCGCACCCCGGCGTCGATGACCAGGCCGCGTACACCGCGGGCGAGCAGCGAGCCGGCGAGCAGGTCGCCGAACATCCCGTGCGTCGACGGCGCGGTGTTGGTGACGACGAGGATGTCGCCGTCGTGACAGACCTCGACCGCGGCGTGGATCATCAGGTTGTCGCCGGGATGGCTCGACACGGTGACCGCCGAGCCGGCGACGCGTACGTCGTGCTGGATCGGCCGGATGTGCGGACCGACGTAGCCGCGCCGCCCGATCGCCTCGTGCACCGACGCCGTGCCGATCGATCCCAGCTCGTCGATCACATCGCGCGGGGCGCGCAGGATCTTCCGTACGACTACATGGCGGCTGGTCATCGCGCACCTCCTGCTGCATCGGTCTGCAAGCGGGGGAAGACCCGCCGCACGTTGCCCTCGAAGATCTTGCTGCGATCGGCGTCGCTGAGGTCGGCGCCGTCGATGTAGCGGCGGGTGTCGTCGTAGAAGTGGCCGGTCTGGGGATCGATGCCTCTGACCGCACCGACCATCTCGGACGCGAACAGGATGTTGTCGACCGGTACGACGTCGACGAGCAGGTCGATGCCCGGCTGGTGGTAGACGCACGTGTCGAACCAGACGTTGGCCATCAACTCGTCGAGCGTCTGCCACCCCTTGTCCTGGGCGATGCCGCGGAACCGGCCCCAGTGGTACGGCACCGCGCCTCCGCCGTGGGGGATGATGAAGCGCAGGTCGGGGAAGTCCTTGAACAGCCCCGACGTGAGCACCTGCATGAACGCTGTCGTGTCGGCGCCGAGGTAGTGCGAGCCGGTGGTGTGGAAGTTCGGGTTGCACGTGTCGCTGACGTGGATCATCGCCGGCACGTCGAGCTCGCACATCGCCTCGTACAGCGGCCAGAACGAACGATCGTCGAGCGGCGGTCCGGTCCAGAAACCCCCGCTCGGATCGGGGTTGAGGTTGCAGCCGATGAACCCCATCTCCTCGACGCAGCGCCGCAGCTCGCGCACCGACGACTCGATCGGCGCCCCCGGCGACTGGGGCAGCTGGCAGACCGGCGCGAAGTTGGCCGGGTAGAGGTCGCACACGCGGCGGATCAGCTCGTTGCAGTGTTCGCTCCAGAACCGCGAGGTGTTGGCGTTGCCGATGTGGTGACCCATCCAGCTCGCGCGCGGCGAGAAGATCGTGAGGTCGGTGCCGCGTTCGCGCTGCAGTTTGAGCTGGGCGCCCTCGAGGCTCTCGCGGATCTCGCCATCGCTGATCGAGATCGAGCCCTTCTCGCCGACCGCGTCGGGATCGGACTCGAGCAACGCCTGCTGGGCGTCGCGGTACTCGCCGAGCTGCGGTGGCGCCGTCGTGTAGTGCCCGTGACAGTCGATGATCATCGCGCGCGAATCATCGTGCGAGGAATGCGAGCGTGCGCTCGAGTGCCAGCGCCGCCGACTCCGGGTGGTACGTCGCCCGTGCGTCGCAGTTGAACCCGTGGTCGGCGTCGTCGTACACGTGGATCTCGACGTCGGGGTACTGCTCGCCGATCTTGGCGACCCCATCGAGCGGGATCGCCGAGTCGAGCGCACCGAAGTGGAGAAGCACGGGACACTGCGGCGCGCGGTCGAGGAACTGCGTGATCTGGCCGCCGTAGTACCCGACCGCGGCGGCGACGGGAAGTTGGCTCGCCGCCAACCAGGCGAGTGAGCCACCCCAGCAGTAGCCGATGGCCGCGACCGGCCCGGTCGGCGCCACGTGGGCGACCGCGGCGCCGACGTCGAGCATGGTCACGTCCCACTCGATCGCGGTGCGGATCTCACGGCCGCGGGCGATGTCGTCCGGTGTGTAGCCGAGCTCGATGCCGCGCTCGACGCGGTCGAACAGCGCCGGCGCGATGGCGTGGAAGCCGAGCGTCGCGTACCGGTCGACGACCGAGCGGATGTGCGGGTTGAGGCCGAAGATCTCCTGCACGATCACGATCGCCGCGGCCGCCGCCTCCGGTCGTGATTCGTACGCCGCGAGCACGTGGCCGTCACTGGCGGTGAGCTCGATCGTGGCGGCTCCCATCGGTTCCTCCCTGTACCCAGATTGTCGACAATCTCGTGGTGAATGTCATACTAGGACCGCGCATCGAAGGGGGTCAGCTTGAGGACGCAGGTGGCGATCATCGGTGCCGGACCCGCCGGAACGCTCCTGTCGCACCTGCTGGACCGTGCCGGTATCGACAGCGTCGTGCTCGAGCGCCAGAGCCGCGAGCACGTGCTCAGCCGCATCCGTGCGGGCGTGCTCGAGTGGGGGTCGGTCGGCCTCCTGCGCGACGCCGGCGTCGGCGCCCGGATGGACGCCGAGGGGCACATCCACGACGGCGCCGGCATCGCCTGGGCAGGTCGTGACTACTTCTTCATCGACATCAAGAAGCACACCGGACTGCAGTTCATGGCCTACGGCCAGACGATGATCCAAGAGGACCTCTACCTGGCTCGCGAGGCTGCCGGCGGGAAGTTGCACTTCGAGGCCGCCGACGTCCAGCCGCACGACATCACCACCGGC
>DASUEW010000806.1:0-9166 GCA_036274875.1 Ilumatobacteraceae bacterium | reverse complement strand
CGACAGGTACGTGTTGTCGACACCCCACATCACGTCGCCTTCGGGGTTGCCCGCCGTGAGTGCCGCCTTCGAGAGCATCGAACCGGTGTCGCCGGCGATCAGCAGTTCGACCGCGATGCCCGTGTCGTCGGTGAACTCGGCGAGCGCGTCGTTCAGCGCCGTGCCCTCGGTCGGGAACGAGTCGTACGCGACGAGCGTCACCGTGTCCTGCGGTGGCGCGACGGTTGTCGCACGCGACGCGTCCGAACCGTCGTCGCTGCATGCCACGAGCGACGTCGACAACGTCGCCGTGGCCGTGGCGACACGGAGCATCGCGATGCGTCTCATCTCGCACCGTCCGGGTCGGGCGGGGGATCGATGAAGACGGTGAGGATGCCGGTCGAGACGGCGAGCTCGACGTCGGGCCCGATCGCGACGTTGCTCAGTCCGTGACCGACGAGCGGCCCGAGCTCGGCCCGGTCGAGTTGCCATCGGGTGCCCGACAGCGTGACACCGGTGCACGGACCGTGCATCGCCAAGAGCGAGATACGAGTGCCCGGCTCCGATGACGTCCCGACTCGAATCGACACCCGAGCGGGTCCATGGACGACCTGTAAGTACTGGCCGCCCCACCAGCACTCGACGAGCGGAACACTGGTCAGCACCGTCGCTCCGAGCGCCCCGATCGCCGCCAGTGTGTGGTCGAGCCGGTCGCCGCCGCCGGCGACCATGACGACCCTCGCCGGGTTCATCCCGGCCGCGAACGCGACCGCCAACTCCGTGTCGGTGGCATCCTTGTCGATCGGGTGGCGCTGGATGGTTGCGTGCTGTTGCGCCCACGCCACGCCCTCGGCCGAGACCGAGTCGAGATCGCCGATCAGGCCGGCCGGGGTGAGGCCGGCCGCACGGGCGTGGTCGAGCCCGCCATCGGCGGCGATGACGATCGCGTGGCTCGGGATCGCGGCGACGGCTCGGGCATCGAGTGGTGCCGCTCCGGTGACGATGACGACCGTGTCGTTCATGGATTCCTCCGCCGGCATTACCCGGATCAGGTTCGCGGGTCGGTGGCGGCGGCCACCCTCTCAGCCCGCCGTTCCGGCGAGCTCCCCGTGCGTTCGTTGAGTCAACAGGGTAGCGCCCCGCTGCCCGTCACGCGTCGCGCGAATCATCCCGAACCCCCCGACGGACGGTGGTGTGGTGTGATGGTGGGTGAGTGGGCGAGTGGATCGAGATCGAGCTGGATGAGGAACCGACGAGGCAACGCCGCGTCGCGCTCGAACCGACGGAGCCGAAGCCGCCGCGCAACTCGCCACGTCGCAAGCCAGGTCTTGGTGGTGGTAACCGCCGTCGCGTCGGCATCGGTGTTGGTGTGGCCGTCGCGGCCGCAATCGTGTGGGCGGCCGCCCAGTCGGGCGGTGGAGACCTGTCGACCAGCACGCCGCCATCGACGCAGGAGGAATCCTCCGAGAGCTCCCCGGAGCAACTCGCCGTCGAGACGACGCAGCCCCGTCCGTCGACGACCCGGCCGCGCGTTACCACCACGACCGGTCCGCCACTGGTGGTCGAGCAGCTCGGCGGGCCGATGCTGCCCACCGCATCCGGACTCCAGCTCGTCGGGCTCACGCGACAAGGCGACCTGCTCGACATCGATCTCGATACGGGCGAGATGACGACGACTGACGTCCCGGGCGGCTCGAGCGGAGCACCTGCAACGATCGTGGCCAGCGAGAATTGGACCTACGTCCAGCGTTGGGACGTGAGCTCGTTCTTCATCGTGCCTCGAGGTGAACCACCCGCGGACCTCACGTCCAGGCCGAACATGTTCAACGGGGTGTTCCGCGGTCCGGAGCCGGACACGTTGTGGGAGTTGCAGAACGACCCGATGACCGGTCGTGTCGAGGGCATGAACCTGGTCAGTCTCGAAGGGCAGGAGCTCGGCCGAACCATCGACCTGCAGGGTTGGTGGCCAATGCAGTCCGATCTCACAGGAGGCGTTGTCGTCCAGGCTGGCGGCGGCGTCTACGTCGTGTCGGAAGGCGGCGCCCGGCGGGTCGCCGACGGTGAGCTGGCGGGGGTCGGAGTGAACCACTTCTTGGTGCGCGACTGCGACGAGGCGCTGGTTTGTGGTCTGTTCGTCGTCGATCGCCAAAGCGGGGAGCGTCGCCAGGTGCCGGTGATCCTTGTCGATGGACTGACTCAGTACTGGGGGTGGACTGGAACCGACTCGGCTTCGGTCTCACCCGACGGCACCGTCGCGATTTTGTTCGGCCTCGACGGCGACGGCCAGGATGCGTCGCTGCTAGGCACCGACACGGGCGTGTACCGCCCGCTGACGCGTGCGACCGACATGTTCTCGGTCGCCTGGAGCGATGACTCGCGCTACGTCGTGTACACCGACAGCGGCGCGCTGGAGGTGTACGACCGTGACACCGGCGAGGAGGTCTCGTTCGCCGATGCTGTGCCGGCGATGGTCAACTTCGCGTCCCGTCCGTGAGCTGACCGGTGTCGTGGCGTGCGTGTCGCGCACCGACGAGCCCGTCGAGCGCAGCCTCGGTGGCCGACAGGTCCGAACGCCGGTCGGCAACGAGGCGGCTGAGGTAGGTCACCGCGATGCGGTTGTCGCGAATGACTGCACCGTCGGAGCCCGGGGGCAAGTCGGCCTCCTCGCCCCACGCCATGCGAACGTTGAACGCGTCCTCGTGGCCGACGATCGGCTCGAGCACCGCAGTCGACACCGCGCGGGGCGGGACGAGCCCCACCTCGGCCTCGGTCCATCCGCCGATCTGGTCGAGCGGGAGGTTTGGCACGTTCACGTTGACCACGACCGGCTCGGCGGGCATGTCTGCGACGATCGAGCCGACGACCACGTCGGCGACGGCGGCCGCGGTTTCCCATCTCTGGTCGGCGATCATCTCGTCCCAGCCCTGACCCTCGACGCCGAAGCCGGTGACGGCCTGGCTCACGGCGACACCACTGATGCCACCGATGCGCGCCGTCAGGCAGGCGCCCACCGTGCCCGAGTGGTAGACGGCACGCCCGACGTTGGCGCCCGGGTTGATGCCCGACACGACGAGGTCGAACTTGGGTCCGAACGCGCCCAGGCGGGCGAACATCACGCACAACGCGGGCGGCCCGTTCAACGTCCAGGTCTCGGGGACGTCGCGCATCGACGCCCGGTGGACCTCGGGCCGCATCAGATGGAGCGCACCGACCGAAGCACTCGACCCCGAGTACTCCCGATCGGGTGCGACGACCACGACGTCGCCGTGGTTGCACATGGTCCGCGCCAGCACATGGAGCCCGACCGAGTCGATGCCGTCGTCGTTCGTCACGAGGATTCGCACGCACACTCCCTACCAGCCCACGACCACCTTCGACACCTCGACGTCCGATTCACGAGATGAATCACGGTCAGTGCGCACTCAGGTCGGGCATCGGCTGCGTCGTGCCGGCCGCCGGAGCTACTCGCCGCTGGCTGGTGACGACGAACAGGGCGAGCCCCAGGATCACGAGCGCCATGCCGGGCACCTGGACGATCGAGATCCCCTCGTCGACGATCAGCCACGCCCACATCACCGACAACGCCGGCTGACCGACCTGCAGCACGCCGACCGTCGCGATCGGCACCGTTCGGTGCGCGTACGCCAGGAGACCGTGCGCCACCATTCCTGTCAACACCGACAGCACGGCCACGACGAACCAGCCGCGACCACTGAGCGGCCAGATCTCGTCGCCGGCGATCGCCAACGTGATCGGGGTCGTCGTGATCAGCCCGAGCGGCATCAGGCACGCCATGAAGTCGAACGTGTCGACGCCGGCGGCGCGGGCGCGCTTCGACGTCAGCAGATAACTGACCCAGGCGCAGAGGACGACGAGCATGAGCAGATCGCCTTCGAGCGTGGCAGCACCCTTCGCCGGGCCGAAAAACAGCACGATCACGATCCCCACCACGGACACCGCGCCCCACCGCATCGCGGTCCAGTCCGGCCGCTCCCTGAACAGCAGCGCCCCGGCGGGCACGAGGAGCAGCGGCGACATCGACGTGATGAACTCGGCGTGGGCGACGCTCGTCTTCGTCACGGCCGTGAAGAGGACGGCGATGTTGGTGCCGAAGAACAGCGCGGGGAGGAACACCCGCTTCCAGGTCGCGGCGGTCGGCAACGGTTGGCCGGTACGGGCACGGCGGGCGAAAAGGATCACCCACCACAGCACGGCGGCGCCGATCATCCGCCAGAACGCGACGACCGATCCAGGTGTGCGGGCCCACTTGACGAGTGCGTAGCTGATCGAGAACGAGACGATCGCGCCGAGCACGGCCATCAGGCCGAGCGGTCGCACGGCGCGGCGACTCGCGGTCGGCTCGATCACGGGGCGGTTCACTCGTCTGGTGGCTGCTCGGTGTGGACGTCGGTGTGGACGTCGGGTTCGAGGTAGATCAGCCGGGCCATCGGCACGGCGTCGCGGATCCGGGTCTCACCTCGGTTGATGGCGGCCGCCAGCTCGGCGAACGTGAGATCGGCGTCGAACTCGACCTTGGCGGCGACGAGGATCTCGTCTGGTCCGAGGTGCTGTGTACGGACATGGATCAGGCGCTTGACGTGGTCGGCACCCTGGATGGCGTCGACGATCGCCGCCCGTTCGACGGTTCCGGCCGCCTCACCGATCAGCAACCCCTTGGTCTCGACCGCCAAGAGGATGGCGATCACCACGAGCAACACGCCGATCGAGATCGACCCGACGGCGTCCCACCGTGGGTCGCCGGTCACCTCGGCGGTCACCACGCCACCGAGGGCCAAGAACAGACCGACCTCGGCGCCGATGTCCTCGAGCAGCACAACAGGCAACTCGGGCTGTTTGGCGGTGCGGATGTACTTCCACCATCCCATCGTCTTCGGCTTGTGGTGATTGGCCTCCTTGACGGCGGTGCGCAGCGAGTACGTCTCGAGTGCGATCGCGAACACCAAGATCCCGATCGCCACGATGAGGTTCTCGGTCTCGTGCGGATGGCGCACCTTCGAGATGCCCTCGTAGAGCGCGAACAGCCCGCCCATCGAGAACAGCACGAGGGCGACGACGAACGCCCAGAAGTATCGCTCGCGCCCGTAGCCGAACGGGTGCTCGACGTCGGCTTCCCGCCGGGCCCGTTTGCCGCCGAGCAGCAGCAGGCCCTGGTTGCCCGTATCGGCGAGCGAGTGTCCGGCCTCGGCGAGCAGACCCGCCGACGACGTCACGAGGAAGCCGACGAACTTGGCGATCGCGATGCCGAGGTTGGCGAAGAAGGCGGCGATGATCGCCTTGCGGCTGCCGTCAGTCACCAGCCAAGGTTGGCACATGGGGAGACTCGACAGCCGGGTTGCACTGGTGACGGGCGGCGGACGCGGGATCGGGAGGAGCATCTCCGAGGTGCTGGCCGCCGAGGGCGCGACCGTCGCCGTCAACTATCGACGCGATGCGGACGCCGCCGCCGAGACCGTCGAGGCGATCACTGCGGCAGGTGGGTCGGCGAACGCGTACGCCGCGTCGGTCGACGATGCGTCCGAAGTCGCCGCGATGGTCGAAGCGGTCGTTGCCGACTTCGGGTACGTCGATCTCCTGGTGTGCAACGCGGGCATCGCGTCTCGCGGTCGGTCCGTCGCCGACACCGACCCCGACGAGATGGAACGCGTCGTGCGCGTCCACGCCTTCGGCGCCCACCACGCCAGCCGGCTCGTGCTGCCCTCGATGCGCTCGCGCCCGCGTGGAGACATCGTGATGATCTCGTCGGTCGCCACCACGCACATGGCCGCCAACGGCGCTCCATACAACATGGGGAAGGCGGCGTTGGAAGCGCTGGCACGCACGCTCGCGCACGAGGAGCGCGAGCACGGCATCCACGTGAACGTGGTGGCTCCCGGCCTCGTCGAGACCGAGATGGGTGTGCGTCTCGCCCGCGCGTTCACGGGTAACCGTGGGTTGACGGACCTGCGCTCGCTCGATGCCGCGGCCCCGTTCGGTCGGGTGTGCCAACCGGTCGACGTCGCCGAGGTCGTGCTGTGGCTGTGCACCGACGGTGCGGGCTACGTCACCGGCCAACGGATCGAGGTCGACGGCGGCGGCACTCCGCGCTGATCTACCGACGCCGCCTGATCCTCACATGCCGGGGAGGGCGAGCCAGGCCGCGGCGACGGCCGGGTCGCCGACCTCATCGAGCTCGGCGGCTCGCAGGCTGTCGCGGTTCCACAGTCGGAGCAGGATCGCCTCTGCCGGCCCGCGCAGTGCCGCGTCGCCCTTGGCGTGCTCACGCACGACGCGTAGGCCGTCGCCGTCGCGCTCGACGAGCCATTCGCCGGCGACGTCGGTGCAGTGCACGTGCAGGCTGCCGGGTGGAACCGCGAGGTGCTCGCGCACACCGAGTCGCGGGACGACGATCTCGAAGTACTCGTCGATCCCATCGCTCGCCAACTCCGGATCGATCGGCGACGGCGAGCCGACCGCAGCCTCGGCATCCCACCGGTGGACGACGGTCTCTTGGGCCTGCCGGCGCGGCCACACGCGTGCGAGCTGGGCAACCGGGAACGGGTGCCACGTGGGGCCGTCGGGGTCGGCCGCGGCGAGCGCCTCGACGAGCGCTTCGGCGCCCTCCCGGAGCCATGGCGCCCAGTCGGTGTCGGGATCCGGGCGAGGCGTCGCGTCCGGTGGTGCGGCAGTGAGCACAGCCTGGCGTGCCCACCGGTGCACGCCTCCGAGATGAGCTGCGAGACGGGCGAGGTCCCACCCCGGGCACGCTGCGACCGGGGCATCGGCGGGACCCCGTTCGAGCGCCGCGGCGAATCGTTCGACGTCGGCTCGGATGTGGTCGAGGTACGTCTCGGTGATCACGGTCAGCGACGGTAGCCTTACCGGGATGAGTCCGCTCGAAGCCCTCACCAGCAGCGCGACATCGCCCCTCGCAGGGTCGAGGGACAGCGCCGCCGCGAGCGAGCCGATCATCACGATCACTCCGGCCGCGCACGCCGAGCTCGTCAAGCTGCGCGACGAGGAACCCGACGCCGACAAGTTGGGGTTGCGTCTCGCCCTGGCGTCGGCACCTGGCGAGGATTTCCGGTACGACCTCAGCTTCGACGAGTACCTGACGGCCGCCTTCACCGACGAGGTCCGCACTCACGACGGCCTGAAGGTGATCATCCCCGGCAACGACCTGGAGCTGTTGCAGGGCGCGACGCTCGACTACAACGACAACCAGGGTCTCGTGATCCGCAACCCCAACCGCCCGGTTGCACCGTCGGTCGAGGGTCTGACGAGCGACGACGCGCTATCGGCCGAGATCGAGGCGATGATCACCGGCGAGGTGAACCCAGCGCTCGCGGCGCATGGCGGGTTCGTCAGCTACGTCGGCCACGACGGGGAGGGCACCGCGTACCTCACGATGGGCGGCGGTTGCCATGGTTGCTCGATGAGCAAGATGACGATGCTCGACGGGGTCCAGACGATGCTGAGCGAGGCCATCGAAGGGGTTCAGCGGGTCAAGGACCTCACGGACCACGCGACCGGCGAGAACCCGTTCTACAGCTGAATCGCCGGTCGGTCGGTGGCCGTGTCCAGCAGCGCCGGTGATCTCACCGGCCACGTCGCGATCGTCACCTGCGCCAACCAAGTGATCCCTCGCGTCTTTCGATGTCGCCGAGGTCATCGCCTGGCTCTGCACTGATGCGGCCCGATTGGGGTCCGGGACGGTCCTACGACTCCGATCGACGCGATCCGGCATGCGTTGTCACCGTCGGGCGAAGGCCGCGATGCGTGTCGAGTCGATACGTTGACCGCCGTGCTCTCTTGGCGGCGCCCCAGCGCGCTGATCGGCTTGTGCGTCCTGGTGTCGGTCGGCTGCTCGTCCTCGGAACCCGACGTCGGCGGCGCGGTCGACGACACGTCGGTCGGAACGTCCGCCGTCGCTGCATCGGGCGCCGTCGACGGAGGCGATGACGCGGCCGCGAGCGGGCTCGTCGCCAGCCCGCTCGCACGCTGGGGAGACGGACGGGCGATGCTCGCCCGCTACGACCCGGTCGGCAAACGCACTGCGGTGGTGACGACGATCGCGGTCTCGGTCCACGGCGACGATGGTGCCGTGGACCGGGTCGGCGGTGACCTCGCCGAGCGTTCGGGACGCATGGCATTGACCACGGACGGTCGGTTGCTTGCGATCGCCGGTGAACTGTCGGGCATCGTGACCACGTTCGATCTCACGACCGGGCAGACCGTCGGGCTTCCGTTCACTGCCGACGAACCGGTCGTGCGCCTCGCGTTCGTACCCGACGGGTCGGCAGTGGTCGTCAGTACCTCGCGTTCGGTCACTCGCGTGCCGGTGGACGGATCGGCGCCGTCGGTGCTCGTCGACTCGTCGCAGGGTCTGCTCGGTCCGGCCGCGATCGCACCGGACGGCACGTGGATCGCGGTGCCCATCGCCAGCGCCGAGGCAGCGCGCATCGCGCTCTGGCGCCCGGAGGGGCTCTCGATCATCGACCTTCCAATCGCGGACGGCATGAACGCGCGCGATGCGGTCGCGTCGTCCAGCGGCACTCACGTCGGGGTGGTGACCGAGACGCGTGACGACCCGCTCGAAGCGCGCCTGGTGGTCTGGGACGTCGCGCAGGGCTCGCTCACGGGCACCATCTCACTCGTCAGCGGCGGAGTGGCGACGCCGTGGGCGTTCGGCCCCGACGACCGCGTGCTCGTCGCCGACGGCGCTGTCACGAGTCTGTGGAGCGCGTCCGGCGTACAGCTGGCGACCGTGGAAGTTCCCGAGGCAATGCCGGTGCAGTCGGTGTTCGGCATCGCCGACGGAGGAGGCTTCATGACCGTGCTCCAGGACGGCACGATCGACCTGTGGGATCGCGACGGCGGTGGCCTGGCGACGATCGGTGAGTCGGGTACGACGCTGGTCGATATCTCCGTGGCGCCCGACAACGGCACGGTGACAACGGTCGACTTCTTCGGAACGGTGCGGCGGTGGGACATCGCCGCTGGCACGTCATTGCCCTCGCCGCCTCCCGTCGACGTGGTCGACGGAGTCGGGGTGGTCAACAGCGTCTCGTTCGCGCCCGACGGATCGGCACTCGCGGTCGCCACCTCGAGCGGTCTCGTCGAGACGATCGACGAGACGGGCGGAGTGATCAGGCCGTTCGAGCAACCGCGCGGGAACGTCGACTCGGTC
>DASUEW010000805.1:0-2881 GCA_036274875.1 Ilumatobacteraceae bacterium | reverse complement strand
CCTCGGTGGCCTCGATTCGCCGTTCGGTGCGGTCGTGGGTGGGTTCATCATCGGCATCACCCAGACGTTGACGGCCGGGTACCAGCCGACCCACGCGTCCTGGCTCGGCGAGGACTTCCAGGCGGTCACCCCGTACGTGGTGATGATCGTGATCCTCATGCTGCGGCCGTACGGCCTGTTCGGCACCAAGGAGGTAGAACGGCTATGACCGCCATCCTGCGTGGCCGCGACTCGGCCAACCGGGCGATGCTCCGCGACCACCTCGACACCACCGCTCTGTGGCGCTCTGGCTGGCGTCGTGCCGGGCTCGTGATCGGGCTCCTCGTCTACGTCGTCGCCCCGCTGTTGCTCTCCGATTTCCAGCTCACGGTCGTCGACTACGCCGGCATCGCGGCGATCGGCGCGATCGGGCTCAACGTGCTCACCGGCTACACGGGGCAGATCTCGCTCGGGCACGGGTTCTTCCTCGGCGGAGGGGCGTACACCGCCGCCTATGTCGGCGGTGAGATGGACCTGCCGCTGCCCCTCTGGCTGGCCACGGCCGCGCTCGCCGGCGCGCTGGTCGGCGCCGTGATCGGGCCGTTCGCGCTGCGGCTGCGTGGCAGCTACCTGGCGATCATCACGCTCGGGTTGGTCTTCATCGGCCAGCACGTGTTCGAGAACTGGGATTCGGTGACCGGCGGTCTCAACGGTCTGGCGGTCACCGCTCCCGTCGAGCTGGGGCCGGTCGACTTCGCCGAGCTCGAGGTCGCCGGTCACTCGTTCACCCGAAACGGCGGGTACTTCTACGTGATCTGGGGGATGGTCGCGGTCGTCGCCCTCCTGGTCAAGAACCTGATGCGCTCCCGCCTCGGGCGCGCGTTCCAGGCCGTCCGCGACCGCGACTCGGCGGCGGCGGTGATGGGGGTGCGGCTGGCACGTACGAAGGTGATGTCGTTCGTGGTGTCCAGCTCGCTGGCCGCCGTTGCGGGCGCGTTGTACGGCTCGTACCAGCGGTTCGTGAACCCTGACGAGTTCGGGTTGTTCCTCTCGATCAGGTACGTGGCGATGATCGTGATCGGCGGCGTCGCGACGATCTACGGGCCGGTACTGGGTGCGCTGTTCATCACCGCCGTGCCGCACGTGATCGATGCGTGGAGCGACCGGATCCCGGGCGTCGCCACCCAGCCGGGCGAGTCGGGCATCACCGTGTTCGCGTTGAACCAGGCGCTGTTCGGGGTGTTGATCGTCGGCTTCTTGTTGTTCGAACCGCGGGGGCTTGCCGCGGTGTGGGCGCGCGTGAAGACGTACTTCCAGGCCTGGCCGTTCTCGTATTGAGCACTACGTGAGAGATCTATGAACATCACAGGAGGGACACAGAGATGAGAGGGACAGTTCAACGACCACGTCGGCGGTCGAGACGGCGCGGGGTCGCACTGGTCGCCGGACTTGCGCTCGTCGCCGCGTCGTGCGGTGGCGACGACGACGATGGCGCCAGTTCGACAGATGCGCCGGACGCGACCGAGGCACCCGCGACGACCGAGGCGCCGGCGCCGACGGAGGCGACTGAACCGCCGGCAGCTACCGATGCGCCGGACGTGACCGAGGCACCCGCGACGACCGAGGCGCCGGCGCCCAAAGAGCTCGAGCCCGGCCCCGGGTTCGACGGCACGACCATCAACGTCGGCGTGATCACTGCCCTCAGCGGCCCGGCCGCGCTGATCGGCACACCACTGGCGGCAGGGCAGCAGGTGTACTTCGACTACTTGAACACCGAGCTCGGCGGCGTCGCCGGCAAGTACCCGGTCGAGATCCTCCTCGAGGACAACCTGTACGAGACGGCGACGACGGTGCAGAAGTACGGCAAGATCAAAGACGACGTGGTGATGTTCACCCAGATCATGGGCACCCCGTCGATCTCCGCCGCGCTCCCGCTGCTCGCCGAGGACAACATGGTGGCCGCGCCTGCGTCGCAGGACGCGATCTGGGTGCGTGAGCAGAACCTGTTCCCGGTGATCGAGCCCTACCAGATCGACGTGATCAACGCCATGTCGTACTACGTCGGCGATGGCGGCGGGTCGGCCGACGACACGATCTGCGCCGTGATCCAGAACGACGTGTACGGCGAGGCCGGACTCGACGGGTTGGAGTTCGCGGCCGATCAGCTCGGCTTCGAGATCGCGACCGTCACGCGCTACGCGGCTGGTGACCAGGACTTCACGGCCCAGGTGACCGAGCTCGCGAACACGAACTGCGACATGGTGTTTGCCACCGCACTGCCGACGGAGTTCGCCGGCATCCTCGGCGCCGCCGCCCAGCGCGCGTTCGAGCCGCGATGGATCGCCCAGTCGCCGGCGTGGGTGGACGAGTTGGCGGCCACGCCGCTCGCCGAATACCTCGAGGCGCACGTGTGGATCGTCGCCCTCGGCCGCGAGTGGGGCGACCCGGCCTCGAAGGACATGACCGCGATGGTCGAGCGCGTCGCCACGTACAAGCCCGACCAGTCGCCCGACTACTACTTCACGTTCGGGTACCTGCAGGCGTGGGCGGCCCACCAGCTGCTCGAGGCCGCGGTAGCCGCCGGTGACCTGGGCCGCGAGGGCATCATCAACGCGATGAACGGTCTCACGGCGCTCGAGTTCGGTGACCTGAGCCCGGCGTACGCCTACGGCCCGCCCGAGGATCGTGACCCGCCACGTGGCAGCACGATCTTCGCCGTGGACAGGAGCAAGCCGTTCGCGCTCGGCGCGCTGGCGACCAACTTCACGACGCCAGAAGCCGAGGCGTACGTGTTCCCCGAGGCCGACTGACTCGACGTCCAGTCTGGTTGTCGCCGGTTCCGGACGGCCGTGGGCATGGTGCGTGCCCACGGCCGCCCGAAGGCGTGACGCTCCGCTCAGGG
>DASUEW010000804.1:0-3068 GCA_036274875.1 Ilumatobacteraceae bacterium | reverse complement strand
AGTTCTTGCCCACAATGCTCCAGTGAGCCTGCTTGCCCTGGACGTGCAGTTCGATCAGATCGACCAGAACGGACTGCATGTTCGTACCGAGTTCGGCTGATGCCTTCATTGGTGGTTCCCCTCTCGCTCGTTGGAACGGGGTCGACCAACACCAGCCGTTGCCCCCGCCTGCTTTGTGAAATAACCCTAGCCGGGGAAATCGGCCCGCGTCTATTCCTCCGTTGGCACGGATGCCCGCGAGGCCAGGCGCTCGGCCCGGCGCTCCCGGCGACCCTCGACGAGGTAGTACAGCACCGGCAGAACGACGAGGGTGAGCACCGTCGACGACACCAGCCCGCCGATCACGACGAGCGCGAGCGGCTGCGAGATGAAGCCACCGTGCCCGGTGAGGCCGGCCGCCATCGGCAGCAGGGCGAAGATCGTGGCGAGCGCCGTCATCAGGATGGGGCGGAGGCGCCGGGATGCCCCGTTGACGAGCGCTTCCCGCACCGAGAGTCCTCGCCGCCGATACTGGTTCACCAGGTCGATCAGCACGATCGCGTTCGTGACCACGATCCCGATCAGCATCAGCACGCCGATCAGCGATGGAACGCCGAGCGGGATGCCGGTGATGACCTGCAGGGCGATCGCACCGGTCGCCGCGAACGGCACAGAGACGAGCAGCAGGAGCGGCTGCAGCAGGGAGCGGAACGTCGCCACCATGACGACGTAGACGATCAGGATGGCCGCCAGCATGGCGAGGCCGAGTTGCTGGAAGGCCTCGGTCTGGTCGGCGGTCACGCCGCCGAGCGTCGCGGTGGCGCCGGTGGGCAGCTCGGTTTCGGCGAGCACGGTGGCCATCTGGCTGTTGGCGGTGCCGAGGTCGTTGCTGTCCGGCGTGGCCGAGACCGTCGCCGTGCGGAGGCCCTTCGTGGTCGTGATCGTCGACGGGCCGTCGACCTGTTCGACGGTGGCGAGGGTGTCGAGGGCGACCGGGCCGGCCGTCGTGGGGATGGGCAGGGCGGCGAGCTCGGCCGTCGAAGCCGGCGTTGCGGCCGACTGGAGGTAGACGGACAGGTTCGATTCGTCGATCACGATCGACCCGATGACGCTCGGCTGCATGGCCTGCGAGACGAGCGTTCCCAGGGCGAGCTCGCTGAGCCCGGCGCGGGCGGCGGCCTCGCGGTCAACCGTCACCGCGATGTACGGGCGTGAGGCCGCGAGGTTGCTCGTGCTCTGCTTGATCGCGTCGAGGTCCTGCACGCCGGCCAGGATCGCATCCGTCGCCGTCTGCAGGTCGGCGCTCGTGGCGGCCGTGACCTGCACCTCGATGTCGGATGATCCGCCGAAGCCGCCGGCGGACGCCACCGAGATCTCGCCGACGTCGTCCAGCTTCGCCAGCTCCTGCCTGACCTCGTCCTGCACCTCGTCGGGGTCGACCGTGTCGTCGGTCGTGATCGAGTAGGTCACCGCGTTCGAGGTGGGAGCGCCGCCGCTGAAGACCGCCGCGGCACTGCCGCCGCCGATCGAGAGTTGCACGATGTCGATGCCGTCGATGTCGGCCAGCGTGTCTTCGACGACGGCGGCGGCATCGTCCTGCGCGGCCAGGCTCGTGCCGACGGGCAGGGTCTGGATGACGCGGAAGGTGGTCTGCCCGGTCGAGCCGAGGAAGTTGACCTTCATCAGCGGGAGCAGGGCGATCGTGCCGCCGAGCACGAGCACCGCGAGCATCAGCGTGGCGACGGCATGCTTGAGGGTCCAGCGGATGACCGGGAGGTAGCTCTTCTGCAGCCGGCTCGGGTGCTCGAGCGACTCGATGGCCGTTGCCGCGGCCTCGGCCCTGGTCGCGGTCGAGGCCGGGGCGTCGGCCCTGGCCGGGGTGATGCTCGGCGCGGCAGCCGGCGCAGGCGCGACCGGCGCAGCGTCGGGCGCTGCGTCGGACGCAGCGTCGGCATCGGCGGCAGCAGAGGCCGCGGCTTTGGGCGTCTTGAGGAACCAGAACGCGAGCACGGGCACGATCGTGAGTGAGACGAGCAGCGAGGCGAGCAGCGCGATCGTCACCGTGAGGGCAAAGGGCCGGAACAGCTCCCCGGTGGAGCCGCCGACGAAGGCGATCGGCAGGAACACCGTGACCGTCGTGACGGTCGAGGCGGTGATGGCGCCGGCGACCTCGCGCACGGCCCGCACGATCGTGGCCGCGCGGTCGGGGCCGGCGACCAGGTTGCGGGTGATGTTCTCGATCACGACGATGGAGTCGTCGACCACGCGCCCGATGGCGATCGTGAGCGCGCCGAGCGTGAGGATGTTGAGCGAGTAGCCGACCGACTGCAGCCCGATGAAGGTGATCAGCACCGAGGTCGGGATCGAAATCGCCGTGACCAGGGTGGCCCGCACCGACAGCAGGAAGACCAGGATCACGAGCACCGCGAAGGCGAGGCCGAGGAGACCCTCCTGGGTGAGCGAGTCGATCGACTCCTGGATGAACGGGGCCTGGTCGAACACGACGGTGAAGTTCGTGCCGGCGACGGCCGCCTCGAGGGTCGGCAGCAACGCCCGGACCTGCTCGGAGACGTCGACGGTGTTCGCGGCCGGAACCTTCGTCACGGAGATCGTCAGCGCCGGCTCGCCGTTCACCCGGGAGATGCTCGTCACCGGGTTGGTGGTCAGCTCCACCGTGGCCACGTCGCCGATCGTCGCGGCGGGGGCGCCGGGCACCCGCGAGACGAGCGGGAGCGCGGCGATGTCCTCCGCCGAGCCCAGCTTGGAGCCGGTCTGCACCGAGAGGGTCTTGTCTTCCTCGGTGATCGACCCGGCCGGCAGCAGCGAGCCGTTCTGGGCGAGGGCCTCCCGGATGGCCTGGGCGCTCAACCCGCGGGCGGCGAGGGACGCGGCATCCGGCGTGATGCTCACGCGCCGGCCGACGTCGCCGACCAGGGCCGCGTCGCGCACGCCCTCGACGTCACGGATGTCGCCGAGCACGCTGCGCCGGAGGTCGTCGGCGAGCGTTTCGGGGTCGCCGCCGGACACGGCGATCGAGAGCACCGGGAAGTCGTCGATGCTGCCGCTGATCACCTGCGGGTCGATGTTCT
>DASUEW010000803.1:0-3697 GCA_036274875.1 Ilumatobacteraceae bacterium | reverse complement strand
CGGCGGATTCGGGCGAACTCGACGGACTGGGCGGACGAGCGCACTCGACTCGAGCAGGCCAAACGGACGGGACCGCGCTCAACGGACGGGCTCTCGAAGTCTTAAACCCCTCTTCCCCGAAAGGGGAGTGCGGGTTCGAACCCCGCCCCGGGCACGACGAAATACCAGGTCAGAGGCAATGTCTACTCGGCAAGGTCTTTGTCAGCGGCGTGGTCGTAGTCATTCGGCGACGAACTGGTCGTCGATGGCATCGGCCTCCTCGCTGATCGTGGCGGCGTCGATCAGGTCTGTGGCGTGTTCGGTCAGGGTTGCGACCCGGCGGGCCAGGGTCTCGTCGGCGGTGCCGCTGTCGTAGAGTTCGCTCCGCAACTCGGTCAGTTTCCGCTGGTAGAGCGCCTCGAACTCGGCGTCGGCGTGGAAACGTTCGACGAGGATGTTGCTGCGCCCGAACATGCCGCCCCCGATCTGACCCGGATCGAAACCCTCCGGCAGCGACCCGCCGCCCGGCGGCTGAAAGTCCTCAGGCAGGGTGCCGCCAGGAAACTCGAAATCCTCAGGCAGTGATCCGTCGGACGGGAACCCCGCCGGTCGACCTCCGCCGGGCCCACCGCCTCCGCCGAAGCCGCCTTCGCTGAAGGCCAGGTTCATGTCCCACGGCACGACCGTGAACTGGCCGCTGTCCGTGTCGTACCACAGGTAGGCGTTGTTGCCGGGGCCGTCGATGTCGTCGAAGTTGGCGACGAGGTCCATCATCGCCAGGTAGGTGGCGAACGAGTCGACGTCGAGGCGTTCGGGCAGTTCGGCGGCGAAGGTGGCGTCGTCGGATTCGTTGAGGAATTGGAGGAACTCGATGAGCGGGGTCAGGTCGGCGACGTCCTTGCCGCCCTCTTGGTCCCAGATCTCGTCGTAGTCGTCGGGATTGTCTCCCCGGTACGACCAATCGCCCGTGCTCTCCGCTTTGTAGAGGGCGCCGTCGCTGTCGAACGCGGCCTCCTGCCAGGCGTCGTCGTCGGGATGCTCGATTGCCAGTCGCAGAACCGTTTCGCTGCCATTCACCGAGAACGTTGTCGACACCGCTTGCTGGGAGGCGAGCCCGGCCTCGGCGAGGAGGTCGAGTGCCACCGCCTCGTTCAACGACGTGGCCGAACTGTTGGATCGGATGACGATGTCCTCATAACCCTGGTGGTGTTGGCCCTCGACGTACTCGTCGAGCCGGATCAGCCACGGCAACGATTCGGGTTCGTCGGCGGACGCCGAGCCGGCCGGCCCGAACCCACCGCCCCCTTCTCCTTCGGTCGCGGCGTCGGGCAGTTGACCCCCTCCGGGGAAACGGCCGCCACCGAGTCCGGCGAGCGACGAGTTGCCCTTCAACCGCAGACCGACCTGCTCGTGGACCACACCGTCGATGGTCACCGTGGCTTCGATCCACTCCTTCTCGCCGGTCTCGACGTAGGCGTCGATCATGGCGTCGTAGTCCGCCTGGTCGTAGCTCACGTCGATGTCGTGGACCACACTGTCGTCGAACAGCGTCGCTTCCTCGTCGGTGGACCCGGTCGACGGCTCAGCAGTGGAATCGCTCGTCGAGCCAGCGGTCTCTTCGCTGAGCGTCACGTTGGTCGAGGTGTCGCTCGTGATGTCGGCTCGGTCTGCCGTGGAGCTGCACGCGGCGGTCAGCGCGATCGCTGCCGCCACGGTGATGAACGGCGCGCGGTGGAACATGGGGATCTCCTTGAGGTCGTCCGTCCGATCCAACCGCTCGTAGGTGCCGATTGTCTGAGTGTTGGTTGTGAGTTCGATGTGAATCGCAGAACCCGAAGTTGATTCCCAGCGAATTCACAAGTTCGAGGGGTACACCTTGCATTCACCATCCGTTCACCCCGGAGTCGTCCTGTGCCCTCATCCACAATTTTCGTGCTCGACCTCGTCGCAATCAGCATCCTCACGTTCGGCCTGTACTTCCCGCGTCACCGTCGCCGAGATCTGCTGGTCTCCTACCTCGGCGTCAACATCGGCGTGTTGGCTGTGGCCGAGGCGCTGACCTCCGCCGAGGTCACCGCCGCGCTCGGATTCGGACTGTTCGGTGTGTTGTCGATCATCCGGCTGCGCTCGTTCGAATTGGACCAGCAAGAGGTCGCCTATTACTTCGTGTCGCTGGCGCTGGGCGTGCTCGGCGGCGTGGCAGTGTCGCCGGAGTGGCTGGCGCCGGCGCTGATGGCCGCGCTGCTCACCGCTTTGTTCGTGGGCGACCACCCCCGCCTTTTCGCCCGCTACCGCACACAAAGCGTCAACCTCGACGTGGCCTACACCGACGAGACCGCCCTGATCGAACGACTCGAGGAGATGCTCGGCGCCCGTGTCCACCGAGTCAGCGTCCGGCGCGTCGACGTCGTCTATGACACCACCCTCGTCGACGTCCGCTACCAGCTGCCTGGCCCGCCCGGCAAACGGACCGACAACGACCGTCCACACGTGCTGGCCACCACCGCGTCCGGCGCGTCCCCACGATGAGTGAGTTGGCTGTGGCAACCGGATTCGACCTCCTGGAGCCCATCGGTCTCGACGAGCTGATCTCGACCGTCGACCTGCAAACCCGCCAGGACCGCAAGTACCTGGTGCCCCAAGCGCGGCTGAACGATGTACTCGGTGACGTCTGCGCCGCCCGGGTGCTGACCATCGACGACAAGCGGTCGTTCGCGTACGAGTCCGTGTACTTCGACACCGCCGAGCGGGCCAGCTACCTCGGCGCCGCGCGTCGGCGACCCCAACGGTTCAAGGTCCGTACGCGCAGCTATCTCGACAGCGAGCTGTGTGTGCTCGAGGTCAAGACCCGCGACGCCAGGCAGCGAACGGTCAAGCACCGACAGCCCTACGACTTCGACGACCGCTACCACCTCAGTGCCGGCGGCCGAGCGTTCGTGGCCGGCATCGAGCAGGCAGCCGCGGCGGTCGACGAGCTCGACCCGGCGTTGATCACGACGTACCGACGCACGACGTTGATGCTCGCCGCCGGCAGCTGTCGTGTCACGATCGATACCGACGTCATCTGGGCAGGCGTCAACGGCCAGCAGGCAAGGCTCGTCGGATGGGCGCTCGTAGAGACGAAGACGACCGGGGCGCCCAGCGCCTTCGACCGGGCGCTGTGGAGGCACGGTCGACGCCCGGTGGTGATCAGCAAGTACGGCACCGGATTGGCAGCGCTCAGCACTGGCCTGCCAGCGAACAAATGGACTCGCGTGCTCCGACGACACTTCGACCCTGCCGCCAGTACCTGACCTCGCCGCCCGGGAATCGGTTCGACCCGAGCGATATGATCCGTCGGTGAATCGCCCACCGCACGTGACCGGGCTCTTGGGCTCCGGCGAGGGCGGTTCGGAGATGTACGCCGCGCTCCTCCAGGGTGAGTACGGCGGCGACGCGGCGCTGCGCGCCAGCCAGCAGATGCTGCAGATCCTGATGGATTCGATGACGAATGCGGTCTTCTGGAAGGACCGCCAATCGCGCTACCTCGGGTGCAACAAGGTGTTTGCGTCGTTCGCCGGCGTCGAGCCCGAGGCCATGGTCGGCCTCTCGGATCGCGACATGCCGTGGGCCGACGACCCCGACTTCGACGCCGATTGGTTCGTCGATTGGGATCGAGCCGTCGTCGAATCGGGGGAGCCACGGTTCGGGATCATCGAACGACTACGGAGCGCGGCCG
>DASUEW010000802.1:0-3747 GCA_036274875.1 Ilumatobacteraceae bacterium | reverse complement strand
GGGCCGGGCCTTCTTCACGTCGGCGTGCACGACGATCGGCGGGTTCGCCGTGCTGATCGGTTCGGCGCTGCCGCTGCTGCGGGACTTCGGGATCATCGTGACGCTGAACGTGGCGACGGCCGTGCTCGCGGCGCTCGTCGTCATGCCACCGCTGATGGTGTGGGTCGACGAGCGCGGGTGGCTCGGAACCGAGGAGCAGCAGCACGATCATTCGGTGCGGCTGGCCGCGGTGATGCCAGGCAGCCAGACCCCGCTGGCCGCCGCAGGCGCGGTCGCGTTGGCGGCGGGAGCGGTCGGGATCTACGTCGGAGCCGACACGTCGACCGGCGTGGCGAGCGAGATCTCGTACGCCGCCGTCGCCCTCCCCACGACGACCACCACGACGACGACGACCACGACGACGACCACCACCACGCTGCCGCCTGGCGTCGAACCTCCGCCGTCCACCGCGCCGACCGGTCCGGAGGTCGATCCGAGCGGGTTCCCGACCGAGCCGCCGGCCACGCCGATCGCGGCGATCCTGTTCCAGCGGCTGCTCGATCAGGGTGTGGCACCGAACGTCGCCAACTGCGCGATCACGACCGCCTACCAGGAGGTCGACGAGAACGGCCTGATCGAGATGGGTCTCGCCACACTCGAGCCGGAGCCGGTCGCCGTGGTCACGCGGGGCGCGCTCAAGTGCGGTATCCCCCAGGAGACCGTCGATGCCGCGATCGAGGCCCAGCGCTCCGGCGGCTGAACATCGCCTGATCGCGACCAGTCCCGGGCATTCACATGTGAGAGCGCGTTGGGACCGCTGTGCTCAGCCGACGTCAGTAACGAGGAGATCGCCGACCGGTACGGGCGATCCGATCAGATAACCCTGCGCGAAGTCGACACCGAGACTGCGCAACTCGTCGATCATGTGTGGTTCGGTGACGAATGGTGCCGCGACCTCGACGCCGTTCTCGTGGGCTGTCTTCGCCAACTCGGTGATCATCTGCCGCTCGCTCGTACCGTTCACCGCGGCCCGGATCAACCGGCCGCTCAGCTTCACGCGTGAGATGCCGAGCGATTCGAGGTAGCTGCCACCGTCCTGGGCGGCCATGTACTCGTCGAGCACGATCCTCAGATTGAGCGCCCGTGCCTCGTCGCTGAACCGCAACGCCTGCGTCACGTCGTCGAGCACGCTCCGCTCGGTCAACGCCAACAGGAGTCGATTCGACACGCCACCAAGCTCTTCGATGCGCATCGCGAGCTCGGTGACGAAGCCGAGATCACCGAGGCTCGAGGGCGCGATGTTGACCTCGAGCTCGAGGTCGGGCGCGGCCGCGAGGAGGTCGAGCGCACGATCGATCATCCAGTGATCGACCACCGGACCGAAACCCATCCGTTGGGCCAGGTGGTCGAATCGCGGCAGCGCGAGGAGCTGACCGTCTGGCATCTCGAGTCGCACGAGCAGTTCGAACCGGCGCACTGACGTGGAAGATTCCCCGAGGGACATGAGCGGCTGGGCGAGAGCGACGAATTGCCGGTTCTCGAGGGCTTCCTGGAGTGCCTCCGACCAGCTCTTGGACTCGGGCGTACGGTCCGACGAGAGTACGACCGGCGTCCAGCGTCCAGCCCCAGTTCCCTTGTCGCCGGCCGCACGACCTTCCGGGGATCGCGATGCGCCCTCCGCCCGTTGCAGGAAGTCGTCGGGGCTGCTGTCGAGGTGCGTCACGACGACCGCACCGACCCGCACGGCGATCGGGATGGCGCCCATCATGTCGCTCGGGTCGACTTCGCGAAGGCGGCGGTCGATGAGCGCTGCGGCGTTGGAAACTGCGGCAGTGTCGATGCCGTATACAGCGACTGCGAACACATCGGGCCCGATGCGGGCGACGTCGGCATCGGCCGGCAGCGAAGCGCGGATCGTGGCACCCACGCGGCGCAGAACCTGGTCGGCGCCTTCCGGGCCGAGCCGCTCGTTGACGCCCTTGAAGTCGACGATGTCGGCAACGAGCACCGCGATCGGACGTTCTTCCGACACGACGTGCGAGAACACGTGATCCTCGAGCCTGGCGATCAGTCGCTCGCGTGTCAGGAGTCCCGTCAGCGGGTCGATCGACTGGGTCAGGGCGTGGCGCCGGCGATCGGCGGTGTGGTCGACCGCCTGGCCGAGCAGCGCAGGGCCCTCGTCGGTGTCGATCCGCGTGACGTGGGCGCGCCACCAGCGGATCTCGCCGTCGGGTCGCACGATGCGGTGGTCTACGGCGACAGCTGACCGGCTCGTCGCCCTGGCCATGAACTGCCTCACCCGGAGCTGCTCTTCGGGGTGGATGAAGTCGTCGACCGACAGCCCGGCGATCTGCACGGCCGGCCGCGACAGGAGCCGGGCCATGGCCGAGTTGGCCCGCTTGACGACACCGTCGAGCCCGAAGATCATCAGACCGATCGGTGACGAATCGAACGTCGCCAGGAAGAGGTTGACGCTGCGCTCGAGCTCGAGCCGCGATTGTGCGAGCTCTGTGATGTCGACGACTTGGACCATCGAGCACTGGTCGGAGCCCGGCCAGTCGATCGCACAGATCTGGGTCAACCCGTAGCGAATCTCACCGTCGGGACGTTGATAGGGGAACGACGCGGCGTTCGTACCGTTGCGCTCCGGCGACGAGAGCGCGTTGAACAGGTGCATCGAGATGCCCTGCTCGGCGAGTGCGAACCGGTCGAGGGTGACGAGCTCGGCGACGCTGCGCCCGACGAGCATCGCGAAGGCGGCGTTGGCCGCGAGGAGTTTGCCTTGCGCACCGACTACGAGGCTGGCGACAGGCGACCGCTCGAACGTCGTGACGAATCGGCGTTGGGACGCCTCTTGCGACGTGGCCCGCTCGAACATGTCGGTGATGTCGTTGAAGATCGTCGTGGCACCTTCGAGGACTCCGTCGGCGTCGTGGATGGGGTAGGCGTTGACGCGCAACCACGTGAAGGTGCCGTCGGGTCGGCGGATCCCCATCGTCTCGTCGCGAACCTGCCGACCTTGGTACAGCGCGAGCTGCGCTGGCTGGGTCTCGATCGGCCATGGTGATCCGTCGGCATGGACCGCATGAGACAACGGGTTCGACGGGCCGGATGTCGCCAGGGCGTCGTCGGCGATGCGAAGCAGCCTCGGCGCGGCATCGTTCCACTCGACGATGTGACCTGTCAGGTCATGGGTCAGCACTCCGTCCGTGAGGACCGGGAGCACGGACCGTGCGACATTGGACGTCGGGAAGTCGGGAATCGCGCGCATCGTCTGAACGTCGGCGGACGCAGCGCCGGACTTGACCCGATTCGGCAGAAAACTTGTCGAGCCGAGCACATACGCCCGTTATCACGCGCGTGGGGACGGTCCGGGCGACATCAGTCGGTAGCCCAGCGAGCGTTCGCCTTCGATGCGCGGGCGCTGCGGCCCGGTGCCGAGACGCAACCGCACTCGGCTGACCGTGCTCCTGACGGTGCGCGGGCTGGACCGCGTGACGTCGGTGGTCGCCTTGATCAGTTGCTCGTGAGTGACGAGTCGATCGGCGTGCCGCACGAGGGTCGTCAGGACGACGAACTGGAGATGGGACAGGTGGATCGGCTGGCGACCGACCCAGGCCTGGTGGGCCGCCAGGTCCAGTCGGAGGTCGCCGGAGACGAGGACGTCGTCGGTGGGATCAGACGACGCCGCTGCCACGCTCGCCGGCCCGGACCGTACCGTTCACACACAATCCTTTCGTCGGTCGTGTCCGACGAACAGTCACACCC
>DASUEW010000801.1:0-2441 GCA_036274875.1 Ilumatobacteraceae bacterium | reverse complement strand
TTCATCGACGTGCCGATCTCATCGAACTGCCGGCTTCATCGGCGGACGCCTCGAAGTACGAAGAGGGCGTCCTGGATCGTGAAACGTCCCTCGTACACGGCTCGGCCGGTGATGATGCCGCGCACCCCCGGAGTCGCGGCGAGGGCGGCCACATCGTCGAGGGTGGCGACTCCGCCGCTGGCGATGACCGGGATGTCGGTGATGGCAGCGGCCGCGGCGAGCCCGGCGACATCAGGTCCGCCGAGCGTTCCGTCGCGTGCGATGTCGGTGATCACGAAGGCGACGGCGGTCGGAAACCACCCGAGTGCCTCGTCGAGCCGGACATCGCTGCCCGCCGTCCAACCGTGCACAGCCAACTCCCCACCGCGGTGGTCGAGTCCGACCGCGACGGGAAGCACTCCGGCCGCGCGTTCGACGAGTGAAGGCTCGGCGATCGCCGCCGAACCCATCACCACGCGGGCGATGCCCAGCCGGGCCAGCGCCTCGACATCACCGACGGTCCGTACTCCCCCGCCGCACTGCACCAGCGCGGCCCCGGCGACTGCCCGCGCGATCGCCGCGACGCACGACCGGTTCGCCGGATCGCCCGATCGCGCGGCGTCGAGGTCGACGACGTGGATCCATCGCGCTCCGGCCGCCGCGAACGACGCCGCCACGGCCGCCGGGTCGTCGCCGTACACGGTCTCGGTGTCGAAGTCGCCCTTCGTGAGGCGCACGACCCGTCCGGCGAGCAGGTCGATCGCCGGGTAGAGCTCGATCGCTGAGTCGGGCGCGGCCGTCACGCCGCGACACCGGCCGTGATGCGAACGAAGTTGCCGAGAAGGGCGAGGCCGCTGTGGCTCGACTTCTCGGGGTGGAACTGCACGGCGAACACGTTGTCCTGACGGAACGCGGCGTTGATCGTCGCGCCGTACTCGCAGGTCGCGGCGATCGTCGAGGCGTCGTCGGGGACGCCGTGCAGCGAGTGCAGGAAGTACATCCATGCTCGCTGGCCGATCCCGGCGAACATCGGGTCGTCGGCGTGGTGGATCGACAGCTGGTTCCACTGCATCTGCGGTCGCTTCACGTTCGGCGGGATCCAGCGGATCGTGCCGGAGATCACGTCGAGCCCCTCGGCGCCGGCCGACTCCTCGCTGCGCGAGAACAGCATCTGCATCCCGACGCAGATGCCGAGGAACGGTCGGCCGGACGCGACCGCGTCGAGCGCCGGCTGCTCGAGGCCCGAAGCGCGCAGCGCGGCCATGCAGGCGCCGAAGGCGCCCACGCCGGGCAGCACCACGCCATCGGCGTCGGCGATCAGCCCCGGATCGGCGGTCAGGCGTGCATCGGCCCCCATGTGCTCGATCGCCTTGTGCGCCGAGTGCAGGTTGCCGATGCCGTAGTCGAGGACGGCGATGAGTGGGCGGCTGCTCACGACCGGTGCCGGGCCTCTCGGTTCTGTCTGCTTCGTTGGGCCCGTGGCTTCCGTTGAAGCAGACAGTTCGGGGGATGGGGGGTCGGTTCTGGCTCACAGGACGCCTTTGGTCGACGGGACGCCGCCCGCGCTGTCGACTCGCACGGCGTCGCGCAGGCAACGCGCCAGTCCTTTGAACGTGGCCTCGATGATGTGATGGACGTTGCGGCCACGGACGAGCTCGACGTGCAGCGTGATCCCGGCCGCCGTCGCGAACGACGACACCGCGTGCTCGGCGAGCTGCGGATCGAACGCCGGCTGCCCCAGCGGTAGGCACTCGGGCAGCTCGACCTCCCACACCACGAACGGACGGCCCGACAGATCGAGCGACACATCGACGAGCGCCTCGTCGAGCGGGAACCGGCCGCTCGCGAACCGTCGCACGCCAGCCTTGTCGCCGAGCGCCTCACGGAACGCCTCACCGATCGCGATGGCGGTGTCCTCCACCGTGTGGTGGGTGTCGATGTGGAGATCGCCGACGGCGCGGACGATGAGATCGAATCCGCTGTGGCGACCGAGTTGGTCGAGCATGTGGTCGTAGAACGGGATCCCAGTCGACACGTCGGTGGTGCCCGAACCATCGAGGTTGATCGCGATGTCGACCGTGGTCTCCTTGGTGCTCCGGTTGCGGGTGGCGACGCGACTCACGCGAGCACCTCCGCGAGTGCCCCGAGGAAGGCGTCGTTCTCGGCCGGCGTGCCGACGGTGACGCGCAGGCAATCGGTGAGCCGCGGCCATCCCGAGCAGTCGCGCACGAGCACACTGCGATCGAGGAGACCCTGCCAGACGTCGCGGCCGGGGCGCTGTCGCGGTCGGAACAACACGAAGTTGGCGCCGCTCGGCACGACGTCGATCTCCATTGCCGCCATCGCCTCGCTGATGCGCTCGCGCTCGGCGACGATGTGCTTCACGCGTTCGTCCATGTCGTCGACGAACCGCAACGCCAACCGGCCGGCGATCTGCTTGGCGACGTCGAGGTGGTACGGCA
>DASUEW010000800.1:0-2997 GCA_036274875.1 Ilumatobacteraceae bacterium | reverse complement strand
GTCGGGATGTCCGGCGTTCCGATCGCCGTCTGCAGCATCGCCGCCGCGCGCTCGTCGGTGATGCCTTCGCTCACATTGACGGCCTCGTCGGTGGTCACATCCGCGCCCACCGAGTTGATCACGAGGAAGCCCGACTTACCGGCGCGGTCGAGCCGGAAGAAGCCGCGCAGCTCCGGGTTGTGGACGTAGATCACGCTTTCGTGGCGGTCCTCCAGCAGCGGCGTGCAGTCGGCGCGGAAGTAGATCGTGATGCTGCGTGACAGGATCCCGTGGCCCTCCATACCGATGCCGAGCCGCGTCCGCATCGGACTGCGGTTGCCGTCGGCGGCGATCACGTAGCGGGCGCGGACCGTGTGCTCATCGCCGGACTCGAGGTCCTGCAGCGTCACCGTCGCACCGTCGTCGTCCTGCTCGAGCGCCGTCGCCTCGACGCGATTGCGCACGGTCGCGCCGAGCTCCACAGCTTTCTCACGCAGGATCGGCTCGAGCACATCCTGGTCGATGAACACGCGCACCGTCGGGCTGAATCCCTCGACGCCCTCGTTGAGCTCCTTCACGAAGGTGGCGAGCTGCTTTCCGGCCAGCGACTCGACGGCGATGATCCCGCCGATGGGGTGGTAGGTCTTGGCCGACGCCTCGCGCGCTGTCCGCTCGAGCCCGACCTGGCGCAGCATCTCCGTCGTGCCGAGCTGGAAGTGTCCCGCGCGCGCGTGGATCGCAGTGCCGGGATGGCGCTCGACGACGAGCGAGGGGATGCCCAGATCGCCGAGCAGCATGGCGCTCGTCAGCCCGACCAGGCTCCCGCCGACGATCAGCACCGGTGTCTCCTCGTGTGCCACGTTCGCCTCCTCGCCGTGCGGTGCGGCGACGCTATTCGCGCCCACGCGTAGATGCCAACTGAAGCCCGCAGCGGGCCTTGCTGGCTCGACGTCCGGTCGCCCGTCCGATCGAGATCGGCGGCGCGGGCGCGGAAGCGTTCCATCATGTCCGTGGGCAGCTCGGTGAGCCACGGGGTGATTGGAGTGGTCGTGGTGCTCGTGGCGGCGACGATCACCGCGCTCGCTCACATCGCGCTGCCATCGACTCACGCCGGGATGACAGCCCGTGCCAGCACCGTGTGATCGGGCTCGTCGAGAGTTGCGGGCATGAAAACACTCCCTTCCCTCACCGCCCGAACCGTCCGCCTGCTGACCGCCCCCCTCGTCGTCGCCGCAGGTCTTGCCGCCGCACCGGCCGTCACGACCGCCCACGACGCGACGCCGATCACCTGTGGCATGGTCGTCACCACCGACGTCCGTCTCCGCACCGATCTCCTCGATTGTGCCGGCGCTGGCCTCGTCGTCGGTGCTCCCGGCGTCACGATCGACCTCGCCGGACACGTCATCGACGGCACCGGATCAGCGACCGGCATCGACAACGGCGCCGGCCACGACGATGTGCGCATCACCCGAGGCACCGTCCGCGACTTCCAGTTCGGCATCCATCTCTTCGAGACGAGCGGAGCGCGCGTCGATCGCCTCACCGTCGAGTCCAACACCCTCGGCGCGATCATCGAACGCTCCGCCGCCACGGAGCTGGACCGGGTGACGGCCACACGCAACGCGGGCAACGGGATCGAGATCACCTTCAGCGAAGGGATGACCGTGCGCCGCAGCACCGTCACCGCCAACGGCCTGTACGGGATCTTCGACATCGCTTCCGTCGACAGCCGCTACGAGCGCAACACCATCACCGGCAACGCCGCGTCCGGCCTGGCCCTCTGGCAATCCGATCAGGCTGTGGTCGAACGGAACCACGCCGCCGGCAACGACACCAACGGCATCGACCTCACCGGCGTCGACGACGCCGTCGTCGAGCGCAACGACGCCATCGCCAACGCCGAGCACGGCATCTTCATCGACCAGCCCGGCACAACGGTCACCCGCAATCGGGCCGTCGCCAACCAGGGCATCGGCATCGCCGCACCCGACGGCACGATCGACGGCGGCCGCAACAAGGCCACCGGCAACCTCGGCGGCAACTGCACCGGCGTCGTCTGTCGATGACAGCCGCTCATGACCGCACGGCCGCGCTCGGGCACGGTCCTCTCCGTCGGGCCGCACCCCGACGACGAGGCCTAGCTACGGCGGAGTGATCGCTGCCGCCACCGAGCCGGACAGCGGTTTGCGGTTTCCGACCGGGATCGCGTGGGAGACGTCGGCACGAGAGTGCCGGCGTCCCGCGCGTTCGGCCCCGGTCGCCCCCAGCTCCTCGAATACTGCCAGGAGACGACTCAAGTTTTCTGTTCCGATAGGTAGCATGTTGTTATGCGACTCGTCGATCTCGTCGGTATCCAACAGGAGCCCTCCAGCGGAATCTCGGTGCTGCTGCTACGCGAACACGACACCCCTCATCGGCTCCTGCCGATCTGGGTCGGAGGTCCCGAAGCGGTCGCCATCGCGCTGGCTGTGACTGGTCAGACCACCCCGCGTCCGCTCACCCACGACGTGATGGCAACGATCGTCGAGGCCCTCGACGGACGTGTCGAGGCTGCGGAGGTGAGCGAACTGCACGAGGGGTCGTTCCTCGCCCAGTTGGCCCTCACCGGGCCGGCCGGCGAACTGCGTCTTGATACCCGCCCGTCTGATGCGATTGCCCTTGCCGTGCGTCTCAACGCTCCCGTCTACGTCAGCGAACAGGTGCTCGACGAAGCCGGCGAGTTGCCGGCCGAAGAGCTCGATGTCGAGGGCGAGGTCGAGAAGTTTCGTGACTTCCTCGACGACCTCGAACCATCCGACTTCCTGCCCGACGTTCCAGAGACGGCGGAACAGACCGACCCAGCAGTCGGCGACGACGAGGGCTGATCGGTCATGGATAGCTTCACCGTGCCAACCAAGTACTGGCACTCGCTCGACGACGGGCGGGTGCAGTGCGACGTCTGCCCGCGTGCCTGCAAGTTGCGCGACGGCCAGCGCGGCGTGTGCTTCGTGCGCGCTCGGCAAGACGACCAGATCGTGC
>DASUEW010000799.1:0-2904 GCA_036274875.1 Ilumatobacteraceae bacterium | reverse complement strand
GAGTGGTCACGGACCGCCCGTTCCATGCGTCCCGCCAGGTCGCGAGGGTTCGGCCGCTGCGCGCTGGTGACGACGAACGAGTCGAGAACGCCGCCATCGGGCCACGTGACGACCGACGCAGCGGTGATGTTCAAGCCGGCGTCGGCGATCGCCCACGTCAGGCGGGCGAGAATCCCGGCTCGGTCACGACAGGCGACGTCGACGCGCCACCGATCGGGCTCCGCGTCGGGACTGACCGCGACCCGGACATCTCCGGGCCGCGGCAGCGGCTCGACGAGTCGGGCCTGACGGGCGAGCTCGACAGGGTCGTGGGCGAGCAGGAACGTCGGCGGAGCCGCTTCGAGCCTCGAGCGAGCCATATCATCGCCCGGATCCAGCCTCGTGAGCGCGTCGGCGCGGCGTGCCTCGGCGGGCGTCGACACGCCGTCGCGGAGTGCGGGGTGCGTGAGCGCGTCGACGATCAACCCGTGGAGCTCGTCGATGGCACCGCGATGCCAGTCGTCGTCGCTGAGGTGGGCGATCGCCAACTGGTAGGCGTCGTCCGCGATGCGCTTCGACGAGAGGTGCTCCGCGAGTTGCAGCACACGCAGCTCGCTGAACCCGTCCGGATCGCCGACTGCAGCGCGGAGCAGTGACGCGCCCTCGACGACGGCGACGATCTCGTCGGCGCGTGCCGGATCGAGGCGCGACGCGAGGGACGCGGCGCAGTCGGGGGATCCTGTCTCGCAGACGTCGCTGACCAGCGCGCCCAGCAGCGCCACCCGATCGGCATCGGCTCCCACCAACTCGACCGTCGGGAGCCGCAGCACGCGGGTCGGATCCAGCTCGCCGGGGTCCGTCCGGCGACGCTCGAGGGCGGCGCTGACCTCGGGCAGCGCCCGTTCGAGGACGCCGGTGACATCGAGGAAGCGCCAGCTGCGCGCATCTCCGCCGCGGAGCACCGGAATCAGCCGATCCGTATCGGTCGGCCCCCAGGCCAGCTCGGCATGGCGATGCCGGCCGAACCACTCGATCACGCTCCCGTCCGGTAGCGCAGCCGGAGCGAGGCGGGCGACCTCCAACGCGACCTCGAGCAGCTGCGACGATCCCGGAGCGCCGTGTAGCACGATCCGATCACCCACCGTGCCGACCTCCCACTCACCGGGTACGTCGGTGGGGTCGCCGGCGACCGTGACGGTCCCGACGCGCCAGCGCAACAGTGGCGGGGTGAGCAGCGTGGTCGCCAGCACCATGATCAGGAGCGCGGCGTACTGATCGTCGCCGAGCACGCCTTCGGCGAGGCCGATCGAGGCAAAGATGATGCCCACCTCGCCGCGCGGGATCATCCCCAGACCGATGAGCAGCTTGTCGGCGCGGAGGCCGAATGCGCCGACGGCGGATGCGAGCTTGCCGATGACGCCCACGAGGACAAGGGCCCCGGCCAGCCCGAGCACGGCCGGACGGGCCATCGCCTCGAGGTCCGCGTTCAGACCGATCTGCACGAAGAACACCGGGATGAGGAGGTTCGCCGTCGGTGCGAAGTCGCGCTCGATCCGGGCGTGCTCCTTGCTGCGACCGATCGCCAGCCCGGCGACGAACGCGCCGATGATCGGGGCCAGCTTGGCGAGCGTCGCGGCCCACGCGAACCCCAACGTCAGGGCGAAGCCGAGCACCACGACGGTGGCCGCCGACCGGGTGAGGCGTCGCAGCTGCTCGAAGCACCATGGCACGGCGAACGCCCCCACGAGCGTGGCGACCACGAGGAACCCGATCGCTGCGCCAACCGTCTCGGCCACGACCCCGGGACCGACCGACCCTTCGGTCACGACCTTGACGACGATGGTCAGGATCACCAGACCCAAGACGTCGTCGGCCACCGCCGCGCCGAGCACGATCCGCGCCTCGGTGGTCGCCAACGCGCGCAGGTCGCCGAACACGCGGGCGGTGATCCCGACGCTCGTCGCCGTCAACGCCGCTCCGACGAAGAGCGCAGTGTTACCCGACTCGCCGAACCCCAACCCGACCAATCCACCCATCGCGAACGGCACCGCGATGCCGACGAGCGCCACCAGCACCGAGGCCCGACCGAGCGCGCCCAGTTCGGCGAGATCCATCTCCATTCCGACCTGAACCAGCAGCAGCAGCACGCCGAGCTCGGCCAGCGCCGCCACGGGCTCGCTGTCAGCCACCACCCATCCGAGCAGCGATGGCCCGATCAGCACGCCCACGATGATCTCGCCGACGACGGCTGGTACCCGCACGCGCTCGCACGCCTCGGCTGCCAGCTTCGCCGCCAACAGGATCAGTGCCAGGTCCGCGAGCACCGGCCGATCGTACGGGCCGACGTCGAGCGCCGCCCCGCCGCACGCTGACGTCATGTTGCCGAAACAACCCTGACGCGGACTCGCGATAGCTATCCGATCATGCCGTAGGCGCGGGTGGGCCGCAGCCGCACGACGAGGCGGCCCTCCGACACCATCACGCCGCGGTACTCGTCCCAGTCGGGGTGTTCGCCGGCGGCCGCCCGGTAGTACTCGACGAGCTCGTCGACCGTCGCGTCGTCGGGGGCGGCCGACACCGGGGACAGCTCGGCGTCGGCCTCGACGACGACGTAGGCCCAGAAGTCCTCCTGCGACACGTACAACGAGACGCGCCCGTCGCGCCGGATGTTGGCGGTCTTCGCCCGCCCGTCGGTGACCGAGATCCGCACCACCCCGTCGGCGCCGAGGCTGTACGTGATGTTCGACAGTTGCGGCCGGCCGTCACGTTTCAGCGTGGCGAGCACGCCGTTCTGCCGGGAGCGGATGAAGTCGAGTGCTGCGTCGAGTTCCATCTCCCCGGACTACCACCTCCAACCCCTATCTCGTGAAGTTTCGGCGCCCCTACGACGCCGAAACTTCACGAGATCGGGTTAGGCGAGCAGAT
>DASUEW010000798.1:0-2608 GCA_036274875.1 Ilumatobacteraceae bacterium | reverse complement strand
GAGCAAGCTGCGGAGCTTCGAGACCTGATAGGCGACCGCGCGCACACCGGACTCGGGCTGTTCGTCACCCCAGACGTCGTCCAGCAACCGGTCCGCCGAAACCGCTTCGCCCGCATGGAGAGCGAGACAGGCAAGCACGGCCCGCTGCCGACGAGCCGTGACCTGACGCTCGATGCCGTTGACCTCGACCCGAACCGGACCCAACAGCCCGACCCGACAGCGGGTCGCGACACGTTCATCTCGGGAGGCACGTGGGGAGGCGCCCCTGGAGACACCTCGGGTGGTGGCTGCACGGCCGCGGCCACCCTGCCCATCCATCTGAGAACCGTATCCGACCACCGATCGACCGCCGTGCGGTCGGTCAGCGAAGGGCTGAGCCCGGAACGCCGTCAGCCCGCGAAGTAACCGGTGACGTCGGCGATCAGGTGGGCCTCGCCGAAGGCGTTGGCGATGTCGACCGTCCCGCCCGGGCCGAGCTTGGTGATGACGAGGTTGGCGACGGTGCCGCCGGCGGTCATGTTGAGGTTCGACGTGTCGGGCATCGCCGTACCGGTCGGCCAGACGGTCACGAAACTCGTCGCCGACACCTGCGTGGCAGTGACGTTCAGCACCACCGCGGTCGCCGACGCCGGGACACTCCCTCGCCCGACCACCTGCAGGGTCACAGGGTTCCCGGGACCGACGGGCTGTTGCGGCGCTCCGGTGCCGTTGCGGGTGTCGAGCAGGCGATCGGGTCGGACCGTCCACACCTTCGACCCGTCGTCGTCGGAGAAGTAGCCGAACACGTCGGCGATGAGGTGGACCGAGTCGCACTCGGCGCTGAAGCTCACCCTCCCGCTGTCGCCGACCTTGCAGACGACCAGGTTCGGAACGGTCAGGCCGGCGACGAAGTTGAGGTTCGACGTCTCCGGGATCGCCTCACCGGCCGGGCCGACGGACAAGAACCCGTCCGACGCCGGTTGGTCGACGGTGACGTTGAGCACGACCGCGCTGACGTTCGACGGGACACCACCGTGGCCGGCGACGTCGAGGTCGATGCGCTCCCGGCGAGCGACCGTGCCGGCCCGCGTACCCACACCGCTGCGCGTGTCGAGCAGTCGGCTCGGTTCGAGTGGATGCAGCTGATCGCCGCCGGCCGCGAAGTAGCCGAACACGTCGACGATGCAGTTGGTCTCGCCCACGCTGTTGTGCACGTCGATCTTGCCGTCGCCCCCGATTCCCATCACCACGAGGTTCGGGGTGGCCCGACCGGGCATCGGGTTGAGGTTCGACGTCTCGGGCCGCGCGGTCCCACCTGGGCAGACGGTCAAGAACGTGGGTTCCGTCACGTCGACGGCCGTCACGTTGGCGATCACGGCCGTCGCTCCCGACAGGGGGACGCCCCCTCGGCCGGCGATCGTGACGGGCAACCGTTCCGACGGCCCCATCCGGCGGACCTCGACACCACCGGTGCCGTCGCGGGTGTCGACGACCCTGGCCGGGGTGACCGCTACGAAGTACCCGGGCGACGTCGAGACGCCGCCCCCGCTGATCGGTGTCGTCGCCGAGCCCTGCCCGGGCGGCAGCGCGAACAACCCGAGGTTCTCGAAGGTGCCGCCGAGGACGGAGGACGCCCCGCCGCCGAGCCAGCCGTCCATGACGCTCGTGTAGTACGAGCGGAAGTCGACGGTGTGGGCGACGCGATCCCACCGGTTGAGTCCCGCCAGGTGCGGATGCTGGCCGTACGTTCCGCCCTTGACGTTGGCGCCGAGCACGAACGCGCAGTTCGCCGTGCCGTGATCGGTGCCGTTGCCGTCGTTCTTGAAGGTCGTGCGGCCGAACTCGGAGAACGTCATCACCGTCACCCGCGTCGCCCACCGCGGGTCGAGCGTGAGGAAGAACCTCTCGACCGCCGAGTTGAACTCCACCATCCGGTCGGCGTGCATCGTCGGCTGGTTGGCGTGGCTGTCGAAGTCGCCCCAGCCGGCCTCGAGCACGCGGAACCCGAGATCGGCGTTGATCAGCCGCGCCGCGACCTCGAGCCGGCCGACGAGTCCGTCGGATGGATCCGACGGCAGGATCGGTGCCAGCCGGGCCGCGAGGTCGACCTGGTCGCGGAACGCGCCCGACAGCGCGTCGTGCCACTGGCCGCGGCCGGCCGGTGTGGCGACCGACCTGATCGCGTCGTACATCCGGAGGTCCTCGGCGGCCGTGCCACCGCCGAAACCGGGACGTCCTGGCGGGACGGCCGTCGCGCGGCGTTGCTGGCCGAGCATGTGGAGCGGCACACCGGAACCGATCGACGCCGCCGTGTACAGATCAGGGCCGCCGGCCAGGTGGCCGTCGAGCCAGCGACCGATCCATCCCGAGCTCGGGATCCCGGTGCGGATGCCGCTCATCCAGATCGCCATCGAGTTGAAGTGGCTGAGATCGGGGCTCGGATAGCCGACGCCCTCGACGACTGCAAGCTGGCCGGCGTCCCAGAACTGCTTCAGCGCCGTGAGCCTCGGATTGAGCCCGACTCGACCGTCGAGCGGCAGCGTCTCGCCGCCAGGGATGGCGAGCGAACCGTGCTGCGCGTAGTAGCTGGAGTCGGTGAACGGGACGAGGGTGTTGAAGCCATCGTTGC
>DASUEW010000797.1:0-9821 GCA_036274875.1 Ilumatobacteraceae bacterium | reverse complement strand
GATATCGTGCGGCAGCCCTCGACCGAGCGCTTGGCCATGCCGGAGAGCACGCGACCGGGACCGAGCTCGGCGAAGTCGGTGACACCGAGATCGGAGAGCTCGAGCAGGCAGAACTTCCAACGGACCGGGTTCGACAGCTGTGCTGAGAGGAGCGACGACCACTCGTCGCCCTGATCGTGGGCGAGGGCGTCGACGTTCGAGATGATCGGGATCTCGGTGTCGCGGACGTCGGTCGCGGCGATCGCCTCACGCAGGCGTTCGCGAGCGGGCGCCATGTATGGCGTGTGGAAGGCGCCCGAAACGGGCAGCGACATCACACGCGTGGCCCCGAGCTCGTGAGCAAGGCCGGAAGCGGCATCGACTCCAACACGCGACCCGGCGATCACGACCTGTCCGGGGGCGTTGAAGTTGGCGACCCAGACCTCCTCGTCGGCGCGCCGGCACGCGATCTCGACCTGGTCGTCGTCGAGGCCGAGCACGGCCGCCATGGTGCCCGGACGCTCCAAACCCGCGTCGTGCATCGCCGCCGCTCGCTCGACGACGAGTCGGATGCCCTCCTCGAAGTCGATCGCCCCGGTCGCCGAGAGTGCGGTGTACTCGCCGAGGCTGTGTCCGGCGCAGAAGCTGGCGACGATGCCGATGCGCTCGACGGCATCGAGCACCATCAGGCTCGACACGAACGTGGTGAGCTGCGCGTTGCGGGTGTCTCTGAGTTCGTCGGCGTCGGCGTCGAGCAACAGCTTGCCGATATCGCGCCCGGTGATCTCGCTCGCCTCGTCGACCAGCTCCCAGCTCTCGTGATCGGTCCACGGTCGACCCATTCCTGGACGCTGCGATCCCTGACCGGGGAACGTGAATGCGAGCACTGCAGGCGAGGCTAGACCCAATCCTCGTGGTCCCGCGCGTTACCCGTCGGTAGGGAGCGGCCGGCCCGAGACCGAGGCCGCTAGCCTCGACGGGCACGCCCCGGTAGCCCAATTGGCAGAGGCAACGGCCTCAAAATCCGTACGGTCTGGGTTCGAGTCCCAGTCGGGGCACTGGTTGAATCTCGGGATGGCGCGCATCGAGGGAATTGATCCGGACCAGGCCGACGATCGGACCAAGGCGGTGTTCGCGGCGCAGACGCAGCGATGGGGTGCGCCGTTGGGTCCGCACCTCGTCTACGCCAGGCGACCGTCGATCTACCGCGGGGCGAGGACGATGTGGAGCGGTCTCGACGAGTCCGGGCTGTTGTCACCGGCGATGCACGCGATCGTCAACCGGCGGGTCGCGTCGCTCGTCGGGTGCGTGTTCTGACAGGACCTCAACGCTGCAGTTGGCAGCGAGCAGGGAGTGACCGACGAGCAGCTGCGCGCCGTTGTTGCGGTCGGCCGCGGTGGCTTCGACGCCGATCCGCCGTCCGAGGAGCAGGTGACGCTCTTCGACGCCGCGTTTCGCGCTGCGCTCGCGTACGCGGATGCGATGACCACGGGTGACGTGTCGGACGCCGTGTTCGAGCGTGTCCGCGAACACTTCGACGACGACCAGATCGTCGAGCTCACCGAGGTGATCGCGTGGGAGAACGCGTCGGCCCGGTTCAACCGCGCCCTGCGCATCGGCTCGCAACATCTCTGGCCCGGTTCGCCTCCCGACCCGGTCGGGGACGGCTGACCCCCTCGATCCCAGGTTTGTGTCACCGACATCGGCGAAGATCGCCGGCATCGGTGACACAAACCGTTGGGGCGGGCTTCGGGACGGGTGTCCGGGGCGCTTGTGACGGAGCACGTAGCCTGGCGATCTCATGGCTGCGTGGATGGTCGAGCGGAGGTTGTCGCAGGTCGCGACGCGGTTGAAGTCGTTGCGCGACGAGTTGGCGATGTACGACGAGCAGCTCGACCACCTCGCCGATGACGCCGACGACCAGGCGATCCGGGCGCTCGTCTCGGAGACGCCGGGTGCGGCGTTCGAGGCCAACGACGCCCGCAAGCACGCCGATGCGATGCGGCGCCACCGTGACCACATCGCATCGACGATCGCCGCGCTCGAGCAACGCCAGGACGAGCTGCTCGACAAGCTCACCGCGAGCTCCTGACCCGGTTGACCCGCGGTCGACGGGGAAAGCGGCGTCACACCGGTCTGATTGAATGGAGCGCGCCCCGCCCCAGTTCCCTCCCGATGAAAGGATGCCGACTTGCCGATCCGTGTCGTGATCGCCGAAGACGAGGCCATCATCCGCATGGACCTGCGCGAGACCCTGGAGGAGGAGGGGTACGAGGTCGTCGGCGAGACGGGCCGCGGCGATGAAGCGGTCGACCTGGCCCGGGAGTTGTTGCCCGACATCGCGATCCTCGACGTCAAGATGCCCGGTATCGACGGTCTGACGGCAGCCGACATCATCAGCCGCGAGAAGATCTGCGGGGTGCTGATCCTGACCGCGTTCAGCCAACGTGAGGTCGTCGAGCAGGCGCGTGACGCCGGCGCGCTGGCCTACCTCGTCAAGCCGTTCCAGAAGAGCGACCTGATCCCGGCGATCGAGGTCGCGATCGGGCGCTTCCGTGAGCTGCGCAACCTGACCGGCGAGATCGACGCCCTCGGCGAGCAGCTCGAGGCGCGCAAGACCATCGACCGGGCCAAAGGCGTGCTGATCGACGAGTGCGGGATGCGCGAGGGCGACGCCTTCACGTTCATCCAACGCACGGCGATGAGCGAGCGGACGAAGATGCGTGACGTCGCCGAACGCATCCTCGACGGCTCATTGCGACCTGGCTGATCGGCGGCGCGGCGATGGCGAAGATCCTCCTGGTCGACGGCAACTCGTTGACGTATCGCGCGTTCTTCGCTCTTCCGCCCGACATGGCGACGGCCAGCGGGCAGGTCACCAACGCGGTGTTCGGCTTCACGTCGATGCTGATCAACGTGCTCAAGGACCACCGGCCGGACGGGATGCTCGTCGCCTTCGACCGGCCAGAGCCAACGTTTCGCCACACCGCCGATCCCGAGTACAAGGCCAACCGCGACGCGGCCCCCGACATCCTGCGCCAGCAGATGGGGCTCGTGCGCGAGGTCCTCGACTCGCTCGGCATCAAGCAGGTCGAGCTGGCCGGTTGGGAGGCCGACGACCTCATCGCCGCGGCCACGGCCGGCCTGGTCGAGCGCGGTGACGACGTCGTCATCGTCACCGGCGACCGCGACAGCTACCAACTCGTCTCCGATCCCCACGTCAAGGTGCTCTACAACCGGCGCGGCGTCAGCGACTACGCGATGTACGACGAGGCAGGCATCCTCGAGAAGACCGGCGTGACGCCCGCGCTCTACCCGCAGTACGCGGCGCTGCGAGGCGACACCAGCGACAACCTGCCCGGCGTGCCGGGAGTCGGCGAGAAGACCGCCGCCAAGCTGATCAACACGTACGGCGGGCTCGACGGGATCTTCGCCAACGTCGAACAGCAGACACCGAAGTTGCGAGCATCGCTCATCGAACACGAAGAACGGGTCCGCAAGAACCTGGAGTTGATGGTGCTCTCGGCGGATGCTCCGCTCGACGGTGTCGATCTCGGCGCGCTGGCGATCGAGCCCAAGCCCGACGAGGTCAAGCGGCTGTTCGAGTTCCTCGAGTTCCGCACGTTCGCCGACCGTCTGGCCGAGGCGCTCGGTGACGCCAAGGTGGCGCTCGCAGTGGGTGCCGAGCGCCAGGAGCTTCACGCCGAGATCACTGTCGTCGAGTCGGCCGCCGACGCGATCGAGCTGATCGGCTCGCTGGCAGTGCTCGACGTGATGCCGGCGTGGGTCGGTGACCCGGGCTGCAGCCCCCTCGCCGGTCTTGCGGTCGTCACCGACGCCGACGCCGCCGAGGTTGCGTGGATCCCCGGCGAGCTGGTCGGCGACGAGTCGGTGGCCGCGATCGTGGCCTCCCACGGCAACGTCCGCAGCCACAACGCCAAGACTCTCATGAGCTCGCTGCTCGATCTCGGCCACGACCTGACCGGCCTCCGGCTCGACACCGCCATCGTTGCTTACCTCATCGACCCGGCGGAGGCGAGGTACGCGCTCGCCGACCTCGTCGAGAAGTTCACGGCCTTCGCCCCACCTGCCGGCGGCGGCGCCGCCTCGGGACAGCTCGATCTCGACGGCAGCGCGCTCGACGTGTCACAGGTGGCCGGGCGCGAGTCACTCGCCGTGCATCACGTCGCCGGTCCGATCGAGGCCGCCCTCGAGTCGATGGGCATGACCGGGCTGTACCGCGACATCGAGAACCCGCTCGTGCGCGTGTTGGCACGTATGGAGCACGTCGGCATCGCCGTCGACCGCGAGATGTTGCGCTCGATCAACGTCCGGCTGATCGAAGAGATCGAACGACTCGGCGCCGAGTTGCGGCGGGTGGTCGGCCGGGACGACCTGAACTTCAACTCACCGGTCCAGCTGCGCGAACTGCTGTTCACCGAGCGCGGCCTGTCGGGCGGGAAGAAGACCAAGACGGGGTACTCGACCGACGCCGCAACCCTCGAGAAGCTCCGTGACCAGTGGCCCGAGTTCATCGATCCGCTGCTGCGCCATCGCGAGGTCGAGAAGCTGCGCGGCACATACGGCGAAGGACTGCTCCACGAGATCGCCGCTGACGGGCGAATCCACGCCACGTTCAACCAGACGGTTGCTCGTACTGGACGGCTCAGCTCCGACCGTCCGAACCTGCACAACATCCCGGTGCGCAGCGAGGAAGGTCGGGTCTTCCGCACCGCATTCGTGCCGGGTCCCGGCTACGAGCTGCTGGTCGCCGACTACAACCAGATCGAGCTGCGCTGCATCGCCCACCTGGCGGCTGACCCTGGTCTGATCGCCGCGTTCACCAGCGGGCAGGACATCCACAACGCCACCGCGGCGCGCGTGTTCAGCGTCGATCCGAAGGCCGTGACGATCGACCAGCGGTCGAAGGCGAAGATGGTCTCGTACGGGCTCGCCTACGGGATGGAGGCCTACGGCCTCGGCCAACGGCTCAGCATCCCCACCGAGGAGGCGACGGTCATCCTCGACGCCTACTTCGAGGCGTTCCCCAACGTCAAGGCGTACATGGACCGCACCGTCATCGAGGCCCGGAAGGTGGGATACACCGAGACCCTCTTCGGGCGCCGCCGGCCGATCCCCGAGCTGCTCAACTCGAATTGGCGGATCCGTCAGGCGGGGGAGCGCCAGGCGATGAACGCCGGCATCCAAGGTCTCGCCGCCGACATCTTCAAGGTCGCCTTGGTGCGCATCGACGAGGCGCTCGAACAGGGGGGATATGCCAGCCGGCTGATCCTCCAGGTCCACGACGAGGTGCTCGTCGAAGTGCCGACCGCCGAGCGCGAGGATGCGGGCGAGCTCGTCGTCCGGCTGATGCGTGGCGCCGCCGAGCTCGACGTGCCCCTCGAGGTCAACGTCGCGTGGGGCCGCACCTGGGCTGACGCCAAGACCTGATGACGGAGCCCGGTGGATCACGGCCCGGCATGGGGAAGGGGCCCCATGCTCGGGAGGAGGTTGGGGTTGGGGCCCCGACCGGGGCGGCGAAGCCGCAGACCCATTGGTTCGAGCCCATCGCCGAGCACCTCGGCGCGGCATATCTGCGGTACTCGTTCACGAAGGGGACACGGCAGGAGGTCGACTACCTGGTCGGCGAGCTCGGACTTCACAGCGGTCAACGGGTGCTCGACGTCGGGTGTGGACCGGGACGCCATGCGATCGAGCTCGCACGACGCGGGCTGTCGGTGCACGGCGTCGACATCAGCGAACGGTTCATCGAGCTCGCCAGGCGCGAGGCGCCGCAGGGCGCTACGTTCGAGCGCCTCGACGCCCGCCGGCTGCCGTTCGAGCACGAGTTCGACGCCGTGATCTGCCTGTGCCAGGGAGCCTTCGGCCTGATGGTCGACCCCGGCGACGACGATGCCGTCGTCGCCGGGATCGCCAGAGCGCTGGTGCCCGGCGGTGTGCTCGCACTCTCCGCGTTCAACGCCTATTTCGCGGTGAAGTACCACGTCGATGCCGATTTCGACGCCGCAACCGGCATCTCGCACGAACGAACCGAGATCCGCAACGAGGCAGGGGAGGCGATCGCGACCGACTTGTGGACCTGCTGTTACACGCCGCGCGAGCTGCGTTCCATCCTCGGTCGTCACGACCTCGTCGTCGACCGGATCAGCAGCGTCGAGCCCGGTGCGTACGGATCATCCCGGCCGACCGTGGAATCGGCCGAGTTCCTTGTGATGGCGCACCGGGTGTGAGAGTCCGCCGAAATTACGTGAAGTGACACGTGCAGTGACACAGGGCCTGCTTGCTGTGGTTGCGCGGAGCCGCTGATAGCATCCACCGTTGCACTGGCACCGGTGCGCCTCGCCCCATGTCCGAACACCCGAAAGCAGTCCATTCTTTGTCCGACACCTCGACCAGCACCTCCGCCACGAACTCCGAGATGGGGACGTTCGACGAGGAGGGCAACTACACCCCCCGAGAAGTCGTCGCCGACGATCTCGGCATGTCGTTCGCCGACGCCATCGACGGCACCATCGTCGAGGTCGAGGACGGCCAGATGGTCAACGGCACCGTCGTCAAGATCGACCGCGACGAGGTGCTGCTCGACATCGGGTACAAGAGCGAGGGTGTCATCCCGGCTCGCGAGCTGAGCATCCGCAACGACGTCGATCCGTCCGAGATCGTCACACTCGGCGAGAAGGTCGAAGCACTCGTCCTCACCAAGGAGGACAAAGAGGGTCGCCTCGTCCTGTCGAAGAAGCGTGCCCAGTACGAGCGGGCATGGGGCACGATCGAGGAGAAGAAGGAGCGCGACGAGGTCGTCGAGGGCCCGGTCATCGAGGTCGTCAAGGGCGGCCTGATCGTCGACATCGGGCTGCGCGGCTTCCTGCCGGCGTCGCTCGTCGAACTGCGCCGCGTCCGCGACCTGCAGCCGTACGTCGGCACCGTCGTGCAGGCGAAGATCATCGAGCTCGACAAGAACCGCAACAACGTCGTGCTGAGCCGCCGCGCCTACCTGGAGGAGACCCAGAAGGAGACGCGCGACCAGTTCCTCAACGACCTCAAGGTCGGCGAGGTGCGCAAGGGTGTCGTGTCGTCGGTGGTCAGCTTCGGCGCCTTCGTCGACCTCGGTGGGATGGACGGCCTGATCCACGTCAGCGAGTTGTCGTGGAAGCACGTCGACCACCCGGGCTCGGTCGTCGCCGTCGGTGACGAGGTCACCGTGCAGGTGCTCGACGTCGACTTCAGCCGCGAGCGCATCAGCTTGTCGCTCAAGGCCACTCAGCAGGATCCGTGGCAGGAGTTCGCCGAGGGTCACCAGGTCGGTCAGCTCGTCTACGGCCGGGTCACCAAGCTCGTGCAGTTCGGTGCGTTCGTCCAGGTCGGTGACGGCATCGAGGGGCTCGTCCACATCTCGGAGATGTCGGCCCATCACGTCGACTCGCCCGAGCAGGTGGTCACACCTGGCGAGGAGCTGTGGGTGAAGATCATCGACCTCGACCTCGCCCGGCGCCGCATCAGCTTGTCGATCAAGCAGGCTGCCGAGGGCGGCGAGCTCGCCGAGGAGTACCGCGAGCACTTCGAGGTCGACGAGCACGGCAACTGGACGTCGGGCAACCCCGACGAGGTCGAGGCGGCCTGGGCCGAGTACCAGAGCACCGAGTCTGCCGACGCAACCGCCGAGCCCGCAACAGCTGACGCCGCGGCGGCCGCCGAGCCGGTCGCGGTCACCACGGTCGACGAAGTCGACGAACCGGGCGCCGCCGCCGCTGAGCCGGTCGCGGTCGACGAGGCCGCGGCGGCCGCCGAGCCAGCGGAGACCGACGAGCCGGTCGCGGTCGACACGGCCGACGAAGTCGACCAACTCGGCGTCGTGGCCGCCGAGCCCGACGCCTGACGCCGTTCGCTCGATCAGCACCTGGCGATGATCCTCGTCGGGCTGACTGGCGGGATCGGATCCGGCAAGTCCACCGTGTCGTCGCTGCTCGCCGAGCACGGCGCGGTGATCATCGACGCCGATGTCCTGGTTCGGGAGCTGCAGGCCCCAGGGTCACCGGTCCTCGCGCAGATGGCCGAGCGGTTCGGCGATCGCATCATCCGTGACGACGGCTCACTCGACCGGCCGAAGGTGGCCGAGATCGTGTTCAACGACGAGACGTCGCTGAAGATGCTCAACGACATCGTGCACCCGGCGCTCGCGGTCGAGATCACCCGCCGCATCGAGGACGCCCGCGGCAGCGACGATGTCGTCGTGCTCGACTTCCCGCTCCTCGCCGAGCGACCGCGAGAGGGTCTCAGCGCGACGGTGGTCGTCGATGTGCCGGTCGAGACCGCCGTCGAGCGGCTCGTGTCGTCACGCCGGATGGACGAGGCCGATGCCAGGGCGCGGATCGCCAACCAGGTCTCCCGCGACGACCGCCTCGCGATCGCCACCCACGTCATCGACAACTCCGGCGATCTCGACTCGCTCCGCGAGCAGGTCGACGAGCTCTGGGAGCAGCTCGTGGTGCTCCCGCATCTCCCGCCCGAACCCTGACTCGAGCGCGCCGGTGTGAGCGCGTTGCGGTCAGACCTCGGCGTGATCGACACTCGCGGAGAGGAGCCGGGCGATCGGGATCGACGCGACGATCTCGCCGTCGTCGATCTCGCCGGTCGGCTCGAACCCGAGCTTTCGGTAGAAACCTTCCGGGCCCCCCGGCGCGTCGACCCAGCTGGTCTCGAGCACGGTGTCGCCTTGTGCGGCGAGGTGTTCGCCGACGAGGCGAAGTGCACGGGCTCCGATTCCGCGTCCCTGATGGCGGGCGTCGACGAGGAGCCGCCAGAGGTACGACGTGAGGTGCACGTCGGTCCGCGCCGCGAGCATCACGAAGCCGACGAGCTCACCGTCGGCCTCGATCGCCCGCATCCACGGGACGAGCGGATGGCCGTCGATGATCTCGGGCACGAGCGCGTCGGTGTACGACTGCGGCATGGTCGCAACGAACCGTTGCTGCGAGTGATGGGTCGCCAGGCGCGCGACCCGGTAGACGTTGTCCGGGGTGATCTCGACCAGGCGCACGGCCGAGGGCGGTTCCTTGGGTCGTTCGCGCCAGGCGAGACGTTCGTCGGCGAGGATCGCGTAGCGGTCGTCGTCGGCCCACTCACCGCGGACGTACGCCGCCTTCACACCCCGGCCCTCGTACCTGAAGCCGAGCCGTTCGAGCACACGCGCCGACGACACGTTCGCCGGATCGAGCGTCGCCGCGACGCGGTGCACGTGCAGCCGGTCGAACAGCCGGTCGACGAGCGCGCCGGCCGCTTCCGTCGCGTAGCCGAGTCCTTGGTGGGCTGGGTCCACCGTGTACCCGATCATCGCCATGCGCACGTCGGCGTCGACGAACACGGCGAGGTCACCGACGAGTGAACCGTCGATGTCGTCGATCGCCAGTTGCACCCACTCGCCGGGCCGCGGCCCGCTGAGGCCGTCCATCTCGTCGATCAGCTGGTGGGCGAGGTCGCGGGTATAGGGGAGCTCCCAATCCTGGTAGCGGGCGACGTCGGGCAGGTTGCGGTACGTCGCGAACGTCGTCACGTCGGATGGCCGCATGGCGCGCACGGTCAGCCGTTCCGTCGTGAAAGGGAGGAACGAGCGCGGGCCCACTGGCTGCCATTCAACACCCGATGCGGACCGGACGAGAGGTCGGTTCGGGCCGGCCGATGTGGCGGATGCCTCCTTCACCGAACGTTCGTTCGGAGGTAGACTGACGGGGTGACCGATCTGGCCGCCCGTGACGAGACCTTTCGGGTCGTATCCGATTTCGAGCCGGCCGGCGATCAGCCGGTGGCGATCGCCAAGTTGGCGG
>DASUEW010000796.1:0-3055 GCA_036274875.1 Ilumatobacteraceae bacterium | reverse complement strand
GTCGAATCTCGCTACGGGTAGGCAGCGTTGACTACCCGCTCGCCGTCCCGCCGTCCCGCCGCCCCGCCGTCCCGCGCGTCTCAGCGGTAGAAGCCGACGACGTCGATGACGATGTGAGTCTTGGCCACGGCGCCCAGCACGCTGATCTGACGATCGCCGCCGAGTGCCGACACCACCGTCGTGGCCAGGTTCTGGTCGGGTCCGAACCAGTTGATGCTCGAGGTGTTCTGGTACGGCGTTCCCTCCGGGCGGACCGACACGTAGCCGAATGTCCCTTCGGTGCCCGTCACGGTGAACGTCACTGTCACCGCCGTGGCGAAGGGAGCGACGACGTTCGGTGTCCCATCCGTCGACGTCGCCATCGAGAGGACGCGCTCCTCGTCCGGAGCGAGCTTGCCGCGCGTGTCGTCTCGGCTGTCGTAGACGCGGCGGGGGCCGATGGCATGGAACGCGCCAGCCGTGGTCGGCCCGGCGATCTGGCGCCATGTGCCGGGCGACCCGGCGGCGGTGCACAGCCACAGCTCGCCCGTAGCGTCTTCGTAGAGCTCGCCGACCGCATGCGCGTTCGTCAGTGTGATCGGCGCCTCGCCACCCGGCCGCAGGCGGACCTCGGCGAGACCGCCGAAGAACTCGCCACCGTAGGCGCCGGCCCCACCCGTGAACCCGACGACTCCGGTGCCCAGCGGCTTCTTGCTCCAGCCGGTGATGCCGATGTTCTGGTTCCCATTGCCGCTCGCGACACCCAGCAGCGCGGTGCCGGCGTTGGCGAACAGGCCGTTGAGGATCCCGTCGTTGGCGGCGGTCTGGTCGCCGGACTGGATGTTGAAGCTGGCGGCCGTCGTCGCGCCGCTGTAGTTCACGTTCGTCGCCAACGTGTGGGTGTTGGTCTCACCGACGTCGAGGGGGTCACCATCTGCAGCGGCAGCGTTGTGGGGCATCCCGGCGCCCACGACAGCGCCGGCGGCCGCCGCCCCGGCGGCGCCGAGTGCGAGCGACCGCAACATGCGGCGACGGTTGGAAATGGGCTCGTCGACAGGATCGGTCGCTCCGTCGGATGTGGTCTCACTCGGATCGGCGGCTTCGGTGAACATCGGTCCTTCTCCTTGTTGTGTTCGACGTGGTGTTCGGGCGGATGGACCTCCCAGGCGTGGACGTCCGGGCCGCGGTACGTCGTCGCCCGCCGATCGGTTCGCGGCGGCACTGTCACACCCGCTGTCTAGGGTGGTTCGCATCCGGCTTCCCCCTGGTTGATCGTGTGGTCGAGAGGGGTTGGGTGATGGAGGATCGTGGTGTCGGCGAGGCGCTCGCCGGGTTGTTGGCGGTCGACGTGTCGGCGTGTGATCGGGCCGGTCTGACCGGGGTGGTGAAGTTGGCGCAGCGGGTGCGGGGCTGGGTCGATGCGGTCGATGTGGCGATCGCCCGCCGCAGCCGGGAGTTGGCTGCTGAGGGTCGTTCGGAGTCGGCTGCTGAGGTGTTGACGGGTCATGGGCGGCGCTCGACACGTGACACCAAAGCGGTGTCGGATCGTTCCGAGGTGTGCGAGCAGATGCCCGGCTTCGAAGCCGCACTCGCCGCAGGCGATGTGTCGTCGAGCCATGTCGACGCGATCGCGCAGGCGGCCAAAGGGCTCGACGACGCCGGTCGGGAGCGGCTGGGTGGGTTGGCCGACGACTTGTTGAGCTTCGCTCGGTTCGAACCGGTCGCCGTGTTCGAGCGTCGCTGCCGGCTGCTCGGCAAACGATTGGCCGGCGACGAAGGCGAGTCAGAGCTCGACCGCCAGAAGGCGTTGGTGTCGGTGCGACGCTGGGTCGACAAACCGTCCGGCATGCATCACACCCACCTCGCGTTGGATCCGGAACGTGACGCCAAGTTGTGGTCAGCGATCGACGCCCAACTGGCCGCCCTCAAACAGACCGACGGCAACTCCGCCACCCCGATCGACCGACTGCTGGCCGACGCCGTCGTGACCGCGGTGTCAGGGCAACGATCAGGGGATCGGCGGGTGCCCGAGATCTGCGTCCACATCGACTGGCTCACACTGCGCGATGGCCTGCACGAGAACTCGGTGTGCGAGATCGCCGACGGGATCCCACTGCCACCCGCAACGGTGCGTCGCATGGCGTGTGAGGCGGCGATCGTGCCGATCGTGCTCAACGGTGCCGGCGAAGTGTTGGACTGCGGTCGCGAACAGCGGGTCGCCAACCGGGCCCAACGGCGGGCGTTACGAGCCATGTACCGCACCTGCGCCTACCCCGGCTGCGACGTGACCTTCGACCGTTGCGACATCCACCACGTCATCGAATGGCTCCACCACGGCCGAACAGATCTCGACAATCTCCTCCCGCTATGCGGGCGGCACCATCACCTCGTCCACGAAGGACGCTGGCGGCTTCAACTCGACCAACACCGCGTCATCACCATCCACCGACCCGACGGCACCCAACACTTCCACGGCAACACCACCAACCGCACGATGGCCGATCGGAACCGAGTGGCCGTTGGCGGCCGCCGATGAGCCGGCTGCACTGGTCAGTAGCCTGGGATCGCATGTGCGGCATCGTCGGCGTCGTGAGCCGTCCCCCTACGGTCCCTGTCCCGACCGCCGCCGAGATCGTCAGCGGGCTCGACGTTGCGCTCGCGGCGCGGCCCGACGTGGCGTCGGTCGCGGTCGCCGTCGCAGCCACCGATGTTCGGTTGCGCGGGCTCCCGGGTCTGCTCGCCCTCGCCGACCACCACGAGCTCGTGTCACGGGTCGAGAGTCGGCTCGACGAGCTCGAGGCGTTCGCCGACGAGATCGACGACCAGATCGAGTCCGGGATCCTCGGCGCCGACGACATCGAGAGCGCCAGCGCCTCACTCGTCGCCCTGCGCGACGCCTCGTGGGCGATCCGCCACGACCGGCTGCGCACCGCTCGGGAGGTCGCCAAGCTCGCCGGGCGCGAGGCGTCGGTCGGCGCGATGGCCGGCTACCTGGCGGTACAGCGCGCCTTGTCGGCGATCGACCGTCTGGAAGTTCGGGGCCGCGACTCCGCCGGACTGCACCTGTTCGTCTGGA
>DASUEW010000795.1:0-5215 GCA_036274875.1 Ilumatobacteraceae bacterium | reverse complement strand
TGTGGCCGGCCGCGACGTCGTGCAGCATCCAGTCGCGGGTCGGGTCGCCCCAGCGGTGCAGCTCGGCGGACATCCCGACCCAGTAGAAGTGCATGCTGGTGGCGAGGGCGGTGGAAGGGGCGTACCGGGCGAGGCGCCGTTGCAGCTGTCCGAGCTCGGCCAGGCTGACGTCCCAACCACCGAGGTCGGCGGGAACGGGCGCGGCCAGGTAGCCGAGCGCGGCCAGCTCCTCGAAGTCCTCGTGGAAGAACGTGTTCGTGCGGTCGTAGCCAGCTGCCCGGCCACGGAACCGCTCGAGCAGCTCGTCGGACAGGATGGCGTCGGCCCTCGGTCGTTCGGTGATGGTCATTCATGGGTCCTTTCATCGATGTGATCAGCCCGCACGTTGCGCGTCGCCGCTGGCACCGCGCTCGCGCGTGACTGACACCGGATGCGAGCGGTACGTGAGCGAGGTCGCACATGCTCACGACCATGACGATGACCACCTCGACGAGAACTGTGCCGCCGGCCACCATCACATCCCCCATCGCCCATCGCCCGTCCTGGGAGCTGCAGGCCACGACCCAAGCCGGTGCGGTGATGGTCGGCGATGCCGAGCGGTACGCCGAGCGATTCGCGGCCGGTGCCCTCGAACACGATCGCGATGGGACGTTCGCCGCGGAGCACCTCGAAGCGCTCCGGCGCGGTCGTTTCCTCGTCGCACCGATCCCCGTCGAGTTCGGCGGTGGCGGCGTGACCTCGACGCACGACGTACTCATCGCCGCCTCTCGTCTGGCAAGGGGCGACGTGGCGACGACCATCGGCGTCAACATGCACCTGTCGGCGATGCTCAACATCGTGCGCCAGTGGCAGGTCGCGACCGTCGGCGGAGAGCTCGTCAAGGCGAATGCCCTGGCGGGCGTGCTCCGTGGCGTCGCCGACGCCGACGTGGTGCTTGCCGCGGCGATCAGCGAGCCGGCCGGGCAGGACTTGTCGCGACCCGCGACCACCGCCACGAAGGTCGACGGTGGCTGGGTCGTCAATGGCACCAAGCGCTTCGCCACGATGTCGTCGGCGGCGACGGCGGTCAGCGTCGCGGTGACCTATGTCGATCGCGACGGCGCCGAACGATACGGATTCGCCATGGTGCCGGTGGGTACTGCCGGCGTCGAGTTCCACGACGATTGGGACGCTCTCGGGATGCGGGCCTCGGACTCCGGGTCGGTCTCGTTCCACGACGTGCGCGTCGGGCCCGATGCGATCCGGGGAGGATTCGCCACCGGCACCTACTCGGTGGCGATGCTCGACCGCTACCTGGCGTCAGGAGCCTTCCACGCCGCGGCGTCGCTGGGGATCGCGGAGGCGGCCCACAGCCGGATCGTGACGACGTTGGCTCGGCGCGCCGAACCCGTTGCGTCCGACACGCACGCTTCGATGCTCGTGTCGGAGAACGTGATCGACCTGGCGACGATGCGCGCCGTTTTCGACCGAGCGGCAACGATGATCGACCGGTACCACGCCGAGTTCCCCGCCGGCGACGCACCGTTCGGCGATGCCCAGGCGGTGTTCGCCGAGGTGCAGGCCGCCAAGGCCCACCTCAACACCGCCGCGACGCGGATCACCGACCGAGCGTTGGCGCTCAGCGGCGGTGCCGGCTACATGAACGGCCACCCGCTCTCGAAGGCGTGGCGTGACGCGCGTGCCGGTGCGTTCATGCACCCGCTCGGCGCCAACCGAGTCCACGACTTCCTCGCCCGCACCGCCCTCGGCCTCGAGCCCCGGCCCGGCTGAGGATTCCTGGCTCATCTATCCGATGATGCCGTCACCGTCGAAGTCGGTGTCGAAGCAACGTTCGATCTTGGCGAGCAGGCCCGGTGGGATCTCGTCGTTACGGCACTTGAGCCTGATGACCGCTCTCAACTCGGCCTGAAAGTCGAACGCCTGCAGACAGTCGACGCATCCGTCGAGGTGCTCTTGGATCTGCGAGCGGGCGTCGTCCGACAGTTCGTTGTCGAGGAACTTCTCGAGATCCCGGATCGTCTCTCCGCAACCGTCGTCAGCCATTTGCCTCAAACCTCTGAGACCCTCAACCGTCTGGGACCGGATCAGGAGTGTGTTCGACGAGGCCACGTGCCTCGGCGAAATCGTACAACGCGCGCTGCATCGCTTTTCTTCCCCGGTGCAGCCGCGACATCACGGTCCCGATGGGGATGTCGAGCATCTCGGCGATCTCCTTGTAGCTGAAGCCCTCGACATCGGCGAGGATGACGGGCAACCGGAAGTTCTCCGGCAGATCCTCGAGTGCCTGCTTGACCTCATCGTCGGTGAACAGATCGAAGAACTGTTCTTCGGCCGAGAGCCCGGCTGCCGACGTCTCGAGCGACCCGACCCGGCGGTACAGGTAGAGGTCTTCGACATCGGCAAGCTCCGTCTCGACGGGTCGGCGCTGCTTGGCGCGGTACGTGTTGATGAAGGCGTTCGTCAGGATGCGGAACAACCACGCCCGCAGGTTCGTTCCCTGCTGAAACGTGTGGAAGCCGCGGTATCCGCGGAGATACGTCTCCTGCACGAGATCCTCGGCGTCGGCCTGGTTGCGGGTCATCCGCAGGGCGGCCGAGTAGAGCTGCGGCGCGTATCCCATCGCTTGCTCGGCAAACGTGTCGCTGGACGCCACGCGCGGCGACCCTATCTGACCGCCTCGGCCGATCCGGGAGCGCCGGACCATTGATCGGGATCGAGGTCGCCGTCATCGCCCGCCTCGCCCACGTCGCGGGCCTCGGTGCTCGTCGTGGAGGTGGTTGTCAGCTCGCCGACACGCCTGTCGAAGGCGTCGACGAAGCGACCGAGGAGGCCGGCGAGCTGGGCGCGCTCGTCGGCGTCGAAGGCACTGAGGATTCGGCACAGCTCACGGACACGGCGCCGCGCGACGGCCGCATGCCGGAGCTTCCCCTCGGCGCTCGGATACACGAGCACGACCCGCCCGTCGTACGTGCTCTGGCGGCGTTCGGCGAGTCCGTCGTTGACGAGTCGCTGGACGGCTCGGGTTGCGGTCGAGGGGTCGACGCGCAGCGCCTCGGCGAGCTCACACATCCGCCATCCCTCGCGGACCAGGAGCAGGTCGAGGGTGTCCATCTGCCCCTGCTCGAGCGCGTCGTGGCTCGACCCGAAGAACTGGTAGCGCAGCGCCGGCGTCGTCGCGCAGCGCCGGAGCTCGCGCCACGCGATCGCGATCCGCAAGGCGTTGTCGGCCTCGATCGGATCGGACAGGTCAACCGGCCGGTGCCGCGCCTCGATGGCGTGCATGGCCCGATCGGACTGCTGGGTCTCGTCGGCGGGCACGGCGCTCATAGTGGTCGCGAAGACTACAAACGATGCCCGCGTCCACACCGCTCGGAGCGTTTGGACCCCTCGGCTCGACGTCGGGAGGCGACGCCAGCCAGTAGAACATTGCTTCATCGACTATCATCGATGAATGGTGAACCTCTCGATCCGTCGAATGGTCGACCGGGACTGGGCTGCAGTCGCGGCGATTTATCGCGCAGGCATCGCGACCGGCCACGCCACGTTCGAGACCGAAGTGCCCACGTGGGAGGCGTGGGATGCCGTTCATCTCCCCGATCTCCGCCTCGTCGCCGTCGACGACGCCGACAGAGCTCTGGGGTGGGTCGCCGCGTCACCGGTGTCGGACCGCTGCGTGTACGGAGGTGTGGTCGAGCACGGCATCTACATCGATCCGGCCGTCCGCGGAGGCGGCATCGGCACACGCCTACTCGGCACGTTCGTCGCCGCGACCGAGGTCGCCGGGATCTGGACGGTCCAGTCCGGGATCTTCCCGGAGAACACGGCCAGTCTCGCGCTACATCGCAAATGCGGCTTCCGGGTCGTCGGCACGCGGGAACGGGTCGGCCGCCACCAAGGCGTATGGCGCGACGTGATCTGCGTCGAGCGCCGCAGCCCGCTCATCGTGTGACAGACCGTGCTGGTCGCCTACGCGGGCATCGTGCGGTGCGCGACGGCTTTCAGCTCGATGCGGAGGTCGGGGTCCGGAAGTTGGTGCACCGCAACCGTGGTGCGAGGCGGCGGGTCCTCGGTGAAGAAGCGGTTCCAGTTCTGGACGAGAACCGCGTAGTCCGCCATGTCGACGAGGTAGCAGGTCACGTCGACGACATTGGAGCGATCGAGACCACGTTCACCGAGCGCCGCCGACAGGTTCTCGAACGCACAACGAGCCTGCTCGTCGACGTCGTAGGTCTTGCCGGCCCGAGTGTCCTGAACGCCCGGGATGATCCCGTCGGCGCTCCGTCCGCTGATCCCTGCGAAGAACACGAGTTGGCCGCACTCTCGCGCCGTCGCGTACCGGGCAGCCTCGGGTCGATCAGTGCGGTGACCGCCGAGACCGTCTCGATCCTCAGACATCGGCCGAGGGGACCCAAACGAAGAAGCGTCGCGTCCTGGCATGGGAGCGGCCGGTGCGGATCTGCGTCATGGGTTCGATCATCCCATCGTGGAACACTCCCGTCGACGGCCACATCGAGCAACGCGAGCTCACGGATGATCCTGGAACCGATCGGGGTGGCCGTGACTCGGTAGCGGTATCCATGTCATCAGTCGAGCTCACCCCCTCCGCGGCGGCCGCGATGATCTCGATCGGTGACACTGTGACGTTCGAGGAGCTGTACGCGCAGCAGTACCAGCCGATGGTGCGCCTTGCCCACACGCTCGTCGACACCCAGCAGCGCGCCGAGGAAGTCGTGCAGGACGCCTTCGCCGCCATCTACGAGCGCTACGACCGACTCGAGCGACCCCACGCCTACCTCCGCGTGACCGTCCTGAACGGGTGTCGACGTGTGCTGCGTCGGCGGATGCTGCGGCGCGCCCAGCCGATCCCGCCGGCTCAGAACGGCGAGCTGGAGTTCAACCACGTCGTCGACGCGATCCGGCGCCTGCCGCACAGGCAGCGATCGGTGGTGGTGCTGCGATACGACCTCCAGCTCACCGATGGCGAGATCGCCGAAACGCTGCGTATGCCGATCGGCACGGTGAAGTCCTCCCTCCACCGCGCGCTCGACGCACTACGCAAGGAGCTGACCGATGCGCGATCCATCTGATCTCGAATCAGCGATCGAGCGATCGCTCGAATCCCGCTCGGCCGGACTCGATGACTCGTCCGGCAACCTCGATGATGTCCTCACTCGAGTTCAGCGCCGACGCTCCCGTCGTCGCAGCGTCGCCGTGG
>DASUEW010000794.1:0-4031 GCA_036274875.1 Ilumatobacteraceae bacterium | reverse complement strand
CGAGTACGGCCACCCCGCCACGCGCACGGTGATCGACGCGGTCGAAGCCGACGAACGGCAAGGGGGCGGGTCCGTGCTGGTGGTGTCGCGCGAGTTCTTCTCGCTGCGCGATGCGGTCGGGGTTCGGGTCAGGGAGTTCCGCAAGCTCACGTCGGCGGTGGCGGCGCTCTCCAGCTTCCCGGGACTCGTGCTCGGCGCGATCGGGATCAGTGTCGTGTTCGCGGTTCTCGTGCCGATCTTCCTGCTCGCCCTCGCGGTCGCCTGATCCGTCGACACACCGGGCACCCGCCCCTACCCAGCCTCCGACGACTCGACCGTGGAGCGGGCGGCGCGGCGGGCCGCGGTCATCCGTCTCGCCGCCGGGATCGCCGCCAACAGCGCGGCGGCTTTGTTCCGGCATTCGAGGTCCTCGTCGTCGGGCACCGAGTCGGCGACGATGCCGGCACCCGCTTGGAGGCTGGCGCACTCGCCGCCGGGGCGGACGAACATCGTGCGGATCGCGATCGCGGTGTCGAGGTTGCCGCTCCAGTCGATGTAGCCGACGACGCCTGCGTACGGGCCCCGCTTCACCGGTTCGAGCTCGTCGATGATCTCCATCGCGCGCACCTTCGGCGCCCCGCTCACCGTGCCTGCCGGCAGCGTCGCCCGGAGCACGTCGATCGGGCCGAGCCCTTCGACCAGCTCACCCGACACCTGCGACGTCAGGTGCATGACGTGGCTGTAGCGCTCGAGCGTCATCAACTCGTCGACGTGGACGCTCCCGAACTGCGCCACCCGCCCGACGTCGTTACGGGCGAGGTCGACGAGCATCACGTGCTCGGCCCGTTCCTTCGGGTGCTCGATCAGCTCGGCCGCCATCCGGCGATCGTCCTCGTCCGTGCGGCCCCGCCGTCTGGTCCCGGCGATCGGCCGGGAGATCACCTTGCGGCCGAGCACCTGCACCATCGGTTCGGGTGAGGAGCCGACGATCGTGATCTCCTCGTGGCGCAGGAAGTACATGTACGGGCTCGGGTTGACCTGCCGCAGCACGCGGTACACGTCGAACGGGTCGGCGTCGAGTGTCAGGTCGTAACGCTGGGCGAGGACGACCTGGAAGATGTCGCCGTCGAGGATGTACTCCTTGGCCACCTCGACCGCCTGCTGGTAGAGCCCGCCGGGCATCGACGAGCGGACCTCCGGCAGTGTGTCGCTGGCCCGGGGCGGCTCCACCGGCACGTACGGGAGCGGCCGGGCGAGGTTCTCCACACCCTGGCCGACCGACGCCGCGGCCGCGTCGTACGCGGCGTCGAGCTGTGCTGGCGACAGGCCGTGCGTCGGCACGCTCTCGATCATGTAGACCCGCTGGCGCCAGTGGTCGAACGCGGCCAGCGAACCGATGACGCTCATCACCGCGTCGGGGAGACCGTGGTCGTCGCGCGGGACGTTCGGGAGGCGCTCGACCTCACGGATCACGTCGTAGCCGAGGTATCCCATGATCCCGCCGTGGAGCGGCGGCAGGTCGGGGAACAGCGGGCTGGAGTAGACGCCGAGCAGCGCCTCGATGGCGGCGAGGATCCCCTGATCGGTGGGGATGCCGGGCGGCAGGTCACCGTCGATCGACAGCACTCCGTCGCGGAGGATCAGCGTGGCCGAGGGGTCACGGCCGACGAACGAGAAGCGGCTCCAGCGCTCCCCGTGCTCGACCGACTCGAGCAGGAAACCCGGGGCGTCGCCGACGAGCTTCAGGAACGCCGCGACCGGTGTCTCGAGGTCGCCGAGCAGCTCGGTCCACACCGGCACGACGCTGTGTTCGGCGGCGAGAGCGTGGAACTCCTCGCGGGTCGGCTGAAGGTTCACGAGCCGAACTTGCGGAAGAAGCAGGTGCGGGCGCCGGTGTGGCAGGCGCCTGCCCCTTCCTGTTCGACCCGGAACAGCAACGCGTCGCCGTCGCAGTCGTAGTACGCCTCCCGCACGTATTGCCGGTCGCCGCTCGTGTCGCCCTTGCGCCACAGCTCCTGACGGCTCCGGCTCCAGTAGACCATCCGCCCCTCGTCGAACGTCCGGGCCAGGCTCTCGGCGTTCATCCACGCCATCATCAGCACCTCACCGCTGTCGACGTCCTGGGCGATCGCGGCGACCAGGCCGTCGTCGTCGAATGTCACCGCCGCGAGCTGCTCGGGATTGGCTTCGATCCTGGTGCCGATGGGCATGCCCCGCAGGATACGGACCGCCGGCGCGCTCCCCGAACCCGAATCCCCCACGTCGCCTTGGTCACCATCCTCCGCGTCCCGCGCGGAACACCGTGACCAAGCCGCGATGAAGTCTCAGAGATACAGGCCGGTCGACGCCTCGATGCGGGAGGCGGCGACGGCGTGCAGGTCGCGCTCGCGCAGCATGATGAAGTCGGTGCCCTGCACCTCGACCTCGTAGCGGTCCTCCGGGCTGAACAGCACGTTGTCGCCGACCTCGGCGGCGCGCACGTTCTGGCCCAACGCCACGACCTCGGCCCACACGAGCCGCTTGGCCATCTGCGCCGTCGCCGGGATGACGATTCCACCGGACGACCGTCGCTCGCCGTCCTTGTCGGGGATGCGGACCAGCAGACGGTCGTTGAGCATCTTGATCGGAAGCTTGTCGGGTCCCGTAGCCACGGCCTGAGGGTACCTTCGGGCCGTGGAACACGTGCAGCTCACGACGACCGACGGCCAGCTCCTCAACGGTGATCTCGCCGCCGCCGAGGGCGACCCACTGGGCGCCATCGTCATCTGCCACCCTCACCCGTTGCGGGGCGGCAACCGGTTCAACTCCGTCGTCGAGGCGATGTTCTCCGCCTTCCCGGCGAACGGGTTCCATGCGCTGCGATTCGACTTCCGAGCCGAGCACGGCGACGGTGTCGCCGAACGTCTCGATGTCGTCGCCGCCCTCGACGATCTCGCCCATCGGTACCCCGGAGTGCCGCTGCACTCGGCGGGCTACTCGTTCGGTGCCGTCGTCAGCCTGTCCGTCGACGACAGCCGGATCGTCCGCAAGGTCGCGGTCGCGCCACCACTCTCGCACATGGCTGTCGATCCACCCCAGCAGCCGACCCTCCTGCTCGTCGCCGAGCACGACCAGTTCTGCCCGCCGTCCGCCGTCGAGCCGATCATCGCCACGGGGCCGGACGCGACGATGGAGATCATCGCCTCGGCCGACCACTTCCTGGCCGGGCGTTCGACGGCAGCCGCGGCCACCGCCGCGGCCTGGCTCAGACGACGGCCGCCTCGATCTCCGCTTTGACGTCGTCCGTGATCAACGGGATGACGTCGAGGGCAGCGAAGTTGTCGTGGACCTGGCTGACCCGGCTGGCGCCGGTGATCACGGACGACACATGTGGATTCGAGGCGCACCACGCGAGCGCGAGCTGAGCCATGGAGCAGCCGATGCGCTCGGCGATCGGGCGGAGCCGCTCGACGCGGGTGACTGTGTCGGGGTCGACCAGCGATTGCGCCAGCCACTCGTAGCCGGGAAGTGCGCCGCGGGAGTCGTCGGGGATCCCATCGCGGTACTTGCCGGTGAGGAGCCCGGACGCGAGCGGGCTCCAGGTCGTGTTGCCGTAGCCGTAGTCGTCGACGATCCGGGCGTACTCGTCCTCGACCTTGGTGCGCTCGAGCAGGTTGTATTGCGACTGCTCGGTGACGGGCTTGTGCAGGTGGTTCCGTTCGGCGAACTCGATCGCGGCGCGGATGTCGTCGGCCGGCCACTCGCTTGTGCCCCAGTACAGCGCCTTGCCGGACGAGATGATGTCGTGCATCGCATACACGGTCTCGTCGATCGTCGTCTCGGGATCGGCGCGATGGCAGTAGAACACGTCGACGAAGTCCTGCTGGAGGCGCTCGAGCGAACCGTCGATCGCCTGCATCAGGTACTTGCGGTTCAGCGTGTTCTTTTCGTTCGGGCCGTCGTTCAGGCCCCAGTAGAACTTGGTCGAGATCACGTAGGACGAGCGCCGCCAGCCCAGCTTGCGCAACGCCTCGCCCATCATCGTCTCCGCGCCGCCTTTGGCGTAAGCCTCG
>DASUEW010000793.1:0-2594 GCA_036274875.1 Ilumatobacteraceae bacterium | reverse complement strand
GGCCTCCTGGTCGGGGTTCGCCATGGCGGAGGGAGTGGGATTCGAACCCACGGTGGGTTGCCCCACACACGCTTTCCAAGCGTGCCGATTCGGCCGCTCTCGCATCCCTCCACGCGTTGAGCACCAGACAAGCAGACAAACCGTCCTGCTGCCGTCGACTCCCGCGATGAGCCATCAGGCGAAGCGCCATCGACTCGGGTGTTGCGCCAGGGTATCGGGCGAGGTCGCGGACCGGTAGTCTGGTTGAACCGCCGCGATCGGCCGGGGTCGATCCCCGCCGGGTGAGGTGGCGACCGGGTCCTGTGCAACGGGCGCCCGTGAACCAGGTCAGGACCGGGAGGTAGCAGCCTTCATCGGCATCGCTCGTGTGCCGCAGATCGCCTGGTCGCCACCTCAGCCGGCGGGACCCGCCGGCAGCGGGAGTTCATGCGCGGTCGGGTGCGTGGTGTGTTGCGCGGCTTGCGGCACGGACGGCCGCCCGCTCGGCCCGCCCCGCCAGCTCGGGCGCGCCGATCCTGTGGGCGACGGCGCCGAAGCGTGGGGTCGGGCCCGTCCAGCACCAGTCGTCGACCTCGCCCACGTCGACGTCGAGCTCGACCGTGGCGATCCTGCGGAACAGCAGCGCCAACTCGAGCTGCCGACGCAAGGTGGCGGCGAGTTGCACGGTGCCGCGGACGCCGGGCACGTCCCAGTCGGCGACCGACGGCGGGATGTCCTCGATGTGCCCGTATCGGGCGAGCACGCCCGCCGCGCTCTTGGCGCCCCAGCCGGGCAAGCCCGGGTATCCATCGGCCGTGTCGCCGACGAGCCCGAGGTAGTCGGGGATCGACGCCGGACCGATGCCGAACTTCTCGACCACGCCCGCCTCGTCGAGGATCTCGCGCTTGCGGCGGTCGAACTGCACGACCCGCGTGCCCTGTACGCACTGGCACAGGTCCTTGTCGGGCGTGACGATGAGCACCTGCTCTACCCGCTCATCGGCGGAGGCGATGGCGGCCGCGGCCCCGAGGGCGTCGTCGGCCTCGTACTCGACCATCGCCCACGTGACGACACCCATCGCGACGAGGGCGTCCTCGAGGACCGGGATCTGGTGGAGCAGTTCCGGTGGCATCCCCTCGCTGGTCTTGTAGCCGGGCCACAAGTCGTTGCGGAAGCTCTCGATGATGTGATCGCTCGCCACACCGATGTGGGTAGCGCCGTCCTCGACCAGCCCGAGGGTCGATCCGAGCACACCGATCGTCGCCGCGTACGGCCCCGGATCGGGCGCACCATCACGTTGCCGGCCAGCGCTGCCGAAGTGCTGCCGGAACAGTTCGTACGTCCCGTCGACGAGGTGCACGCGCATCCCCGCAACCGTACCCACCCCGATCTCCCGCTCCTGTCCGCGCCCCGTTCTCGCTTTGGTCACCGTGCTCCGCGTACTACGCGGATAGCGGTGACCGCGGCGGTGGGTTTCCGTTGTCACTGGTTGCCGGTCCACAGGCGAGCGTGGAACTGCACGGTTCGGCGGCTATCCACGTCTGTCGGCGCTCTCGGCTCGCCAGCACGGTGCTCGCGCTTGGCCCGACCGCTCGCATCAGCCACGAGTGGGCCGCCCGCCTGCATGGATTCGATCGTTCACTCGAAGCCTGCGTGGAGTTCACCGTCCCGCGGGCGCACCGCAACGCCACCGCCATCGGTCGCGTGCACTCGACCAGTCGAACACGCCCCCTGGATGTCGTCACCATCCGCTCGTTCAATGTGACGTCGGCGACGCGAACGGTCGTCGATCTCGCACGAGCCAGGATCTCGCGTCGCCGGTTGGCGGCATCGATCGATTCGGCCGTGCGTCTCGGACTCACCTCCCCCGTCGTGCTCCGCAACGACCTGCAGTTCCTTCGCGGGCCCGGTCGTTGGGGGTGCCGTCTGCTCGACGAGTTGCTGGTCGATGCGGGTGGTCACACGATGCTCGAGCGTGGCTTCCTTCGCCTGATGCGCCTTGGTGGCTTGCCACGGCCGATGACCCAGGTGATCCATCGCCGCGACGGCGCGACGTACGCGCGCGTCGACTTCCTGTTCGACCCGTACGGGGTCGTCGTCGAGGTCTCGGGCCGTAAGGGTCATTCGTCGCCGACGGAGCGTCAGGTCGACGCGCAACGGCGCAACGAACTGCAAGACGCCGGTCGTCGAGTCTTCGAGTACACGTATGAGGACGTGGCGCGCCGGCCCGATCACGTGATCGTGACGATGACGCAACGTCTCGCGATGGCCGGTTGGACGCGCTGACCCCGCGCTCCGGCCAGCGGCTCGGTCACCGTGGCATGCTGAGGACGGTGACCAAGCGGTGGGGGTGGGGCGGTCAGGTGGGGGCGGTGTTGGCGCGTTCGCGCATCAGGGCGTGCTCGACGACGGCGATGAGGGCGCTTTTCACATCCGCTCGCTGGCGGGCATCGCAGAACACCATCGGCACCCGCTCGTCGACCTGGACGGCTTCCCTGATTGCCTGGAGGGCATGCGATCGGACGCCGTCGAACGTGTTGACCGCGACGATGAACGGCACGTTGCGTACCTCGAAGTAGTCGATAGCCGCGAAGCAATCGGTGAGCCGGCGGGTA